>NZ_JBGFFF010000173.1:0-8250 GCF_056175785.1 Acidovorax sp. LjRoot204 | reverse complement strand
GCGCACCGCACGCCCGTGCTGCGCTCCAGCACCGCCGACGAGCGGCTGGGTGCGCAGCTGTTCTTCAAGTGCGAGAACCTGCAGCGCACCGGCGCGTTCAAGTTCCGGGGCGCGTTCAACACCCTGGCCCAGTTCACCGACGAGCAGCGCGAACGCGGTGTGCTCGCCTTCTCGGCGGGCAACCACGCGCAGGCCATTGCACTGTCGGCCCGGCTGCTGGACATGCCTGCCGCCATCGTCATGCCCGAGGACGCCCCCGCCTCCAAGATGGCCGCCACGCGCGACTATGGCGCCCAGGTCGTCACCTACAACCGCTACACCGAAGACCGCGAGGCCATCAGCCGCCGCCTGGCGCTGGAGCGCGGCATGACGCTGGTCCCCCCGTTCGACCACCCCCATGTGATCGCGGGCCAGGGCACGGCGGCCAAGGAGCTTTTTGAAGAAGTGCCCGACCTGGACTACCTCTTCGTCTGCGTCGGTGGTGGCGGCCTGCTCGCGGGCAGCCTGCTGGCCGCCGAGGCCCTGGCGCCGCAATGCCGGGTGGTAGGGGTGGAGCCCGCAGCGGGCAACGACGGCCAGCAGTCGGTCAAGGCCGGGCATGTGGTGCAGATCCCCACGCCCCACACCATTGCCGACGGCGCACAAACCCAGGCGCTGGGCCAGCTCACCTTCCCCATCATCCAGCGCCTGGCCGACGACATGGTCACCGCCACCGACGAGCAGCTGGTCGAGTCCCTGCGCTTTTTTGCCGAACGCATGAAGATCGTGGTCGAACCCACGGGCGCCCTGGCATTCGCCGGGGCCCAGCATGGCAACGTGGACATCCACGGCGCGCGCGTCGGCATTCTCATCAGCGGCGGCAACGTCGATTTGTCGCGCCTGGCACGGTTTCTGGCAGACTAGCCCCCACTTTTTCACTCACCGCGCGGCAGAGCGTGCCTGATCATCAGCGCAAAGGCCCCTGCCCTTCTCCTTTCAGGTTCCCCATGAGCAACGTCACCGTCATCACCCACCCCCTCGTCCAGCACAAGCTCACGCTGATGCGCAAGAAAGACGCCAGCACCAACAGCTTTCGCCGCCTGCTGGGCGAGCTGTCCACGCTGATGGCGTACGAAGTGACCCGCGACATGCCGCTGCAGGATGTGCAGATCGAAACCCCGCTGGAGACCATGACCGGCAAGATGATCGATGGCAAGAAGCTGGTGCTGGTCTCCATCCTGCGCGCGGGCAACGGCTTTCTGGACGGCATGCTCAACGTGGTGCCCGGCGCCCGCGTCGGCCACATCGGCCTGTACCGCGACCCAGCCACGCTGCAGCCCGTGGAGTACTACTTCAAGATGCCGTCCGAAATGGACGAGCGCGACATCATCGTGGTGGACCCGATGCTGGCCACAGGCAACTCGGCCGCGGCCTGTGTGGACCGCCTCAAGAAGCTCAACCCCCGCTCCATCAAGTTCGTCTGCCTGCTGGCCGCCCCCGAAGGTGTGGCCACGCTGCAGAAGGCCCACCCCGACGTGCCCATCTTCACCGCCGCCATCGACCGCGAGCTGAACGACCACGGCTACATCCTGCCGGGCCTGGGCGATGCGGGTGACCGCATTTTTGGCACCAAATAAGCGCACAACGGCAGCGCCCGTGCACCAGCCACCGCAGGGCCTGCCGCCCAGCGGTGGCTTTTTTTTCATCACCGGGCCTCTCTGCGTTGCACAACAGCCCATTGGGAGCCCTACCCTGGTGGGGTGCCCCAGCCTGGTTTCCGGATGCGCTGCACGCATGCACCATTTTTTTTACCAACTGGTGGCTTTCCTCTGGCAGACTTGCCGCTGGTTTGCAGTTACACAGCCACCGACTGGCGCGCTCCTTGCTTGGTAGCAGCACACCCAACCTCCTTGTTTGCTTGTCTGAAGGAACCCCACCATGACCACTCGCCGCATCTTCACCGGACGCCTGCTCTGCACCTCCATGGCCCTCTCGGCCGCCATGGCGATGGCGCCCTCTTTGGCCTTCGCACAGTCCAAGATCAAGGTCGCGGCGATCTACACGGTGCCTTTTGAACAGCAATGGGTCAGCCGCATCCACAAGGCCCTCAAGGCCGCCGAGGCACGTGGCGAGATCGAATACAAGGCCAGCGAAAACGTGAGCAACGCCGACTACGAGCGCGTGATGCGCGAGTACGCCACCGGCGGCAACCAGCTCATCGTGGGCGAGGCCTTTGCGGTAGAAGCCGCCGCCCGCAAGGTGGCCAAGGACTTCCCCAAGACTTCGTTCCTGCTCGGCTCCTCCGGCAAGCCGCAGGCGCCCAATTTCAGCGTGTTCGACAACTACATCCAGGAGCCCGCATACCTGAGCGGCATGGTGGCTGGCGGCATGACCAAGACCAACMASATCGGCATGGTSGGCGGCTTYCCSATYCCCGAAGTSAACCGSCTSATGMACGCCTTCATGGCGGGCGCSAAGGARACCAAYCCCAAGGTCGARTTCASCRTSASCTTCATCAACAGCTGGTTYGAYCCRCCCAAGGCCAAGGAAGCSRCCTTCGCSATGATCGACAAGGGSGCCGACGTGMTSTACGCCGAGCGCTTYGGCGTGAGCGACGCGGCCAAGGAAAARGGCAAGCTCGCCATCGGCAACGTGATCRAYACGCARGMGCAGTACCCCGACACSGTGGTGGCATCGGCCCTGTGGCACATGGAGCCGAGCATCGAGCGCGCGCTCAAGCTGGTCAAGGACGGCAAATTCACGGCCGAGGACTACGGCCCATATTCGATGATGAAACACAAGGGCTCCGAACTCGCGCCCCTGGGCACATTCGAGAAGAAGGTGCCGGCCGACATCGTCGCCAAGGTCAAGGCCAAGGAGGCCGACATCCTGGCCGGCAAGTTCACCGTGAAGGTGGACGACACCCAGCCCAAGTCCACGGCCAAGTAAGCACCGGATGCAGCGGGCGCCGTGCCCGCGTCCTCAACTTCTGTGCACAGGCCACCCCAGCAAAGCGGTGGCCTGTTTGTTTTGATGCTCACCGCCATTGGCTCACCGATCATGTTTTCGCACCACACCACCAAGCCGACTCTGACAACGCGGTGCACCCGCCTGCTGGGCGCCCTGGCCCTGGCCGCCGTGGTCGCGGGCTGTGCCGCCACCTCGCCTGGCAAAACAGCCGTGCGGCTGGACGACACGCCCCGCATCGCCGTCATCTCCGCCTTTGCGCCCGAGCTGACCGTGCTGTTGCCCCAGGTGCAGCAGCCTGCCAAGCACAGCRTCAACGGCGTSGAGTTCACCACCGGCACGCTSGAGGGCAARCCSGTGGTGSTKTTCCTSTCGGGCATCAGCATGACCAACGCGGCSATGAACACCCAGCTGGTGCTGGACCGCTTCCACGTGAGCCACGTGGTCTTCAGCGGCATTGCGGGCGGCGTGAACCCTAGCCTGCACATTGGCGACGTGACGGTGCCCGCACAGTGGGGCCAGTACATGGAATGGCTGATGGCGCGCGAAGAGCAGCCCGGCCAGTACAGCGCCCCCGCGTGGATGAAAAGCGAGCTGACGATGCCCGCTTTCGGCATGATGCACCCGCGCCCGGTGGAGGTGCGATCGGCTGCCAACCCCCAGCTCAGCAAGAAGTTCTGGTTCGAAGCCGACCCGAAGATGCTGGCCACCGCCCGCAGCCTGCAGAACGTGGGCCTGGAGCACTGCCTGGCCGCCACCTGCCTCAAGCAGCGCCCACAACTGGTGGTGGGCGGCAACGGCGTATCGGGCCAGGCCTTTGTGGACAACAAGGCCTTCCGCGAGTACGCCTTCAAGACCTTCGGGGCCAACGTGCTCGACATGGAAACCGCCGCCACCGCCATGGTCGCCCACAGCAAYGGCGTGCCCTACATCGCCTTCCGGTCACTGAGCGACCTCGCCGGTGGTGGTGATGGCGAGAACGAAATGGGCACCTTCATGGGCCTGGCGGCCGCCAACTCGGCCAAGGTATTGCGGGCGTTTCTGGCGGCGTGGAAGTAGATGGCCTCCACCAACGCCCCCGTCCTGAAACTGTCGGACATCACCAAACGCTTCGGCAAGCTCGTCGCCAACGACGCCATCAGCCTGACCCTGGCACGCGGCGAAGTGCTGGCCCTGCTGGGCGAAAACGGCGCAGGCAAGTCCACGCTGATGTCCATCCTGTTCGGGCACTACGTGGCTGACGAAGGCAGTATCGAAGCCTTTGGCCAGCCCCTGCCGCCCGGCCAGCCGCGTGCAGCGCTGGCSGCGGGCRTKGGCATGGTGCACCAGCACTTCACGCTGGCCGACAACCTCASSGTGCTSGACAACGTGCTGCTGGGCAGCGAGCCGCTGTGGCAGCCCTTCTCGCGCCGCAGCGACGCCCGCGCCAAGCTGCTGGCGGTGTCGCAGCAGTTTGGCCTGCCAGTGAGCCCCGAYGCGAAGGTCGGCAGCCTCTCGGTSGGCGARCGSCAGCGCGTCGARATCCTSAAGGCRCTGTACCGSGGCGCGCGCATCCTGATCCTSGACGARCCSACCGCSGTGCTCACSCCGCARGARAGCGARGCGCTGTTCGMCACSCTKGCGCAGATGGTSGCGCAGGGCCTGTCCATCATCTTCATCAGCCACAAACTGGGCGAGGTGCTGCGCGTCTCACACCGCGTGGCCGTGCTGCGCCAAGGCAAGCTGGTGGCCGAGGCGCCTGCACAGGGCACCACGCAGGGGCAACTGGCGCAATGGATGGTAGGCCATGCGATTGAGGCGGCCGAACGCCGCCCCGCGGGGAGCGTGGGCGAGCCCATCTGCACGCTCAGCCACGTGAGCACCGCGCCCACGGGGCGCGACCGGCTGAAAAATGTGTCCCTCACCCTGCGCGCTGGCGAGATCGTGGCGATTGCGGGCGTGAGCGGCAACGGCCAAGTGGCACTGGCCGACCTGCTGTGCGGCGTGCGCAGCGCCTCCACCGGCCAGGTCACGCTGCGCGACGCACCGTTGCAAGCGCGGCCTGCCTGGCTAGTAAGCCAGGGCGTGGCCCGCATCCCCGAAGACCGCCACGCCGTGGGCGTGGTGGGCGACCTGCCCGTGTGGGAGAACGCGGTGTCCGAACGCCTGCGCGGCCCCTGGTTTGCGCACCCGTGGTTCCGTGCCTTCTGGGTCAAACGCCGCGCTGCGCGCCAGCATGCACGGCGCGTGGCCGAGACCTTTGACGTGCGCGGCGGCGGGCCGGACACCCCCGCCCGGTCGCTGTCGGGCGGCAACATGCAAAAGCTCATCCTGGGCCGGGCGCTGATGCCGCCGGAGGACGCAGCGGGCTACACCGCGCCTGCGCCCCAGCTCATCGTGGCCCACCAGCCTACTTGGGGGCTGGATATTGGTGCGGTGATGTTTGTGCAGCAGCAGCTCATCAACGCACGCGATGCGGGAGCGGCCGTGCTGCTGATCTCGGACGATCTGGACGAAGTGCTGGCGCTGGGTGACCGTGTGGCCGTCATGCACGACGGACAACTGAGCGAGGCGCGACGCGCCGAAGACTGGACACGCGAAGCCATCGGCCTGGCCATGGCGGGCGCTGCCCATTGAGCGACAACCACAAGAACAACCCAGCATGAGACTTGAAAAACGCAACCACACCTCCCCCGCCGCCTACGTGCTGGCGCCGGTGGGCGCCGTGGTGTTCACATTGCTCGTCAGCGCCCTGCTGGTGCTGTGGGCTGGCGCGCCCGTGGGGCAGACCTATGCGCTGCTGCTGCAGGGCGCCTCCGGCTCGGTGTTTGCGCTGACCGAAACCCTCACCCGCGCCACGCCGCTGATCCTGACCGGGCTGGCAGCCGCCGTGGCCTTTCGCGCGCGGCTGTTCAACATCGGGGCCGAGGGGCAGCTCTATGCCGGGGCGCTGGCCGCCGTGGCCGTGGGCGGCATGCATGGGGGCACGGGGCTGGAGTGGTCGCCCTATCTGCTCTTCCCACTCATGATGCTGGCGGCCGCGCTGGCGGGCGCGGCGCTGCTGCTGGGCCCGGCGCTGATGAAGGCGCGGCTGGGCGTGGACGAGGTGGTCACCACACTGCTGCTCAACTTCATCATGCTGCTGCTGGTGTCAGCCCTGCTCGATGGGCCGATGAAAGACCCGCTCTCCATGGGCTGGCCGCAGAGTGTGGCATTACAGGGCGACCTGGAACTCTCCAAGCTGGTGCCTCAGACGCGGCTGCACACGGGGCTGCTGTGGGCCGTGTCGCTGGCCGTGATGCTGTGGGCGCTGCTGGCACGCACTGTGCCGGGGTTTGACATTCGTGCTGCGGGAGCCAATGCACGCGCTGCTGCCTTTGCGGGCGTGCCCATCACCCGCACGGTGGTGCTGGTCGCCTTGCTCTCCGGCGGGCTCGCAGGCTTGGCTGGCGCCATCGAAGTGGCCGGTCGCACTGGCTATGTAACGCTCGACATGTCGCCCGGCTACGGCTACAGCGGCATCGTGATCGCCATGCTGGCCGGACTGCACCCGCTGGGCGTGATTGCGGCGGGCACCTTTGTGGCGGGCGTGCTGGTGGGGGCTGACAGCATGAGCCGCGCGGTGGGCGTGCCTACCTACATTGCGGATGTGATCGTGGCGACTTCGCTGATTGCGGTGCTGGTGGCCGGGCTGCTGACGCAGTACCGCGTGCGGTGGAAGTGAAGCAGCCATGACAACCCATACACACCACAATTTCAAGCCAAATAGGCCTCTGGCGCTAGTGAATCATGCGCTAGATGCTATCGAAATGAAAGCAAATTTCCACGGAGCAGCCGCATGACCGAMCTGCTCGACATCCTCGCCAAYCCSGCGTTCTGGATTGCCACCCTGCGGGTCGCCACCCCGCTCATTCTGGGCACGCTGGGGGTTTTGCTGTGCGAACGCGCCGGGGTGCTCAACCTGGGCATTGAAGGGATCATGGTCGCTGGCGCCTTCACTGGTTGGCTCACGGTGTACACGGGCCACGGACTGTGGGCCGGGGTGCTGGTGGCGGCGCTCACCGGCGCAGTGTTTGGATTGCTGCACGCATGGCTCACCGTGGGGCTGGCGCTGTCGCAGCATGTGTCCGGGCTGGGCATCACGCTGCTGGCCACGGCGCTCAGCTACTACGGCTACCGGGTGAGTTTCCCCAAGGTGAACACGCCACCCACCATCGAGCCCTTTGCACCGATGGAATGGCTGGGCATTCCCATCCTGTCGGCACAAACCCCACTCACGCTGCTGGCCCTGCTGCTGGTGCCGCTATTGGCCTGGGTGCTGATGCGCACCCCGCTGGGCCTGGCCGTGCGCATGGTGGGCGAGAACCCGCAGGCSGCCGAGRGCCAGGGYRTSTCGGTSGCGGCCAYGCGCACCGGCGCCATCRTGGCSGGSTCKGCGCTGATGGGCGTGGCSGGSKCSTTYCTCACGCTSTCGGCSTTCAACGCSTTCTTCTTCAACATGATCAACGGCCGCGGCTGGATCTGCGTGGCGCTGGTGGTGTTTGCCTCGTGGCGGCCTGGCAAGGCGCTGCTGGGTGCGCTGCTGTTTGCCTTCTTTGACGCGCTGCAGCTGCGGCTGCAGCAGGCGGGCGATGCGTGGCTGCCGTACCAGGTGTATCTGATGCTGCCGTACCTGCTGTCCATCCTGGCGCTGGTGCTGGTGGCACGCAAGGCGGCGTATCCGCAGGCGCTGATGAAGCCCTAYCGCAAGGGGGAGCGATGAGAAGATGCGAATGAGCCCACCACGCCCGATTCATTCACACCCTCTGGTCGGACCACACCGCAAACTCGTTGCCGCTGGGCTCTGTGAAATGAAAGCGCCGTCCTCCCGGAAAGTCGAACACCGGCTTGACCACATGGCCACCTGCCGCCTCCACCTTGGCCCATGTGGCTTCGAGGTCTGCGCTGTAGAACACCAGCAAGGCGCCGCCAGTGGCTGGAGTGGAACAAAGGCTGGCGCGGAAGAAGCCGCCGTCCAACCCCTGGCCCGAGAAGGCCGTGTATTCGGGGCCATAGTCCACAAAGGTCCATGCAAAGGCCTTTTCAAAGAACGACTTGGTGGCGGGCACATCGCACGCGGCAAATTCGACGTAGTTCAACTTTTCATGTGCGTTCATCGGATGACCCTTTCTTCTTGAGACCCCGCAGTGTGCCAGCGCGTCCCGACGAATATCTACACTCCCCACCATGCTCGACCTGCTCATCACCCACGCCAGCCTGCCCGACGGCCGCCAGAACATGTCCATCGCCGTGCAAGGCGGCCACATCACCGAAGTGACCGAAGGC
>NZ_JBGFFF010000172.1:0-8367 GCF_056175785.1 Acidovorax sp. LjRoot204 | reverse complement strand
GCGTGATGGCGCAGTTCCGCCTGCGGTACCCCGGCATCCAGTTCCACCTGCGCGTGGCCAGCCCCGCAGCTGTGACCGTGGCGGTGCTCAACGGCGATGCGGACATTGGGCTGACCTACAGCCGCTCGGCCGAGCGGGACATCACCGTGCAGCACCGCCAGGCCGCACCCGTCATCGCCATCATGCGGCCTGACCACGCGCTCGCACGGGCCCACTCCGTCACGCTGGCGCAGATGCACGCCTACCCCATCGCCCTGCCCGAGCGCGACAACACCGTGCGCCAGCTGTTCGACATTGGCTGCAGCCAGCGTGGCCTCGTCTTTGAGCCCGCGCTGGTGTGCAACCACTTCGAGACGCTGATGCACTTTGTGCTGCATGGCGGCGGCCTGTCCATCTCGGGCGAGGTGACGGTGCGCGATCGGGTGCAGCGCGGCGAAATGCATGCCGCCCAGATCCGCGAGCCCGGCATGAGCGCCCGCGCCGCCGAGCTGCAAACCCTGAGCGGCCGCACCCTGCCCGCTGCCGTGCGCATGTTCCTGGAGTTTCTGCAGGCGCAGCTGCGGGACAATGCGCCACCGGCCACGCCCGCCAAAAGAAGCCAGCCACCTGCCCCACCCCGCCAACGATGATGATGAAAACCGCCCAGATCGAGCCCTTCTTCGCCACCCTGAAGGCGGCCAACCCTATGCCCAACACGGAGCTGGAATACACCACCCCGTTCGARCTGCTGGCCGCCGTGCTGCTSTCGGCSCAGGCSACYGACGTGGGSGTGAACAAGGCCACGCGCAAGCTGTTCCCCGTGGCAGGCACGCCCCAGGCCATCCTGGATTTGGGACTGGAGGGSCTGGAGGRCTACATCAAGACCATCGGCCTGTACCGCACCAAGGCCAAGAACCTGATGGAAACCTGCCGCATCCTGGTGGAGCAGCACGGCAGTGTGGTGCCCCGCACGCGCGAGGCGCTGGAGGCCCTGCCCGGCGTGGGCCGCAAGACGGCCAACGTGGTGCTGAACGTGGCCTTTGGCCAGCCCACCATGGCGGTGGACACGCACATCTTTCGCGTGAGCAACCGCACCGGCCTGGCACCGGGCAAGAACCCGCTGGCGGTGGAGCTGCAGCTGATGAAGCGCGTGCCTGCGGCCTATGCGGTGGATTCGCACCACTGGCTCATCCTGCTGGGCCGCTATGTGTGCCAGGCGCGCAAGCCGCGCTGCTGGGAATGTGTGGTGAGCGAGTATTGCGACTACCGGCCGAAGACGCTGGCGCCCTAACGCGCAGAACGCACAGCGCTTCAAATTTCATAGCAACCAGCGCATATTCTTCTAGTGCATCCAGCCAAAAACACTCGAAACCTGCTCTCTGGCAGAGATTTCGAGCCCTTGCGCAACCGCCAGCCTGCAAGGCCGGGTCAGACAACGCAGCGGGTGCCCAGCGCCGCCATTTCCTGAGACACCCCCACCCAGGCCACATCAAACCCCGCCACCTTGCGCTCCGGTGGCACGGGGGGTGTGCGCAGCGCCCAGGTGGCACCGGCGACCACGCTGTCGATCACGGGCACCGACACCTGCGGCTGCACGGCGGCAGCCATGCCTGCCAGCCCCGCCCCACCCAAAATGACGGCCTGCACCCCCATCTGCCGCACCACATCCCGGCAGGCCTGGGCCAGCAATGCGCGGGCCGCCTCGGGGTCTGCGGCCAGTTGGGCACCGGTGGGCGCCACGGTGTGAATGCCTGCCAGTGCGTGGGCGTGGCCCAGCGCCTGGGCCAGGCGCTGCAGCATGGGGCCCCAGCGCTCGCCGCCGGTGACGATGGCAAAGCGGCCGTGGCGCGCAGCCTCGATGAATGACGCTTCGGCCAGGCCGGTGACAGGCACCGGACTGCTCTCGCGCAGCGCCATCAGGCCAGGGTCGCCAAAGCAGCCGATCAGCACCGCGTCGGGCGGGGTCTGGGGCTGTGCGATCTCATGCGCCCACACATCGAGCGCGGCGTGGGCCGCCACGGCGTAGCTCGCCTCGCACGCGATGTACGGTGCGCCAAAGCGGGCCGTGGCCGTGCGCACCGCCACATGCGATCCCGCAGCCCCCTGCACATGCCGCTGCAGCAAGGCACTGACATGGGCCGACATGTTGGGGTTGATGACAAGCAGTTGGCGCATGGGCAAGCGTGTGAAAAAACCGTCAGACCCCGCCCAGCAACCGCGCCAGATCGGGCGCCTCTGCCGCAGGCGGCGTGAACTCCAGCTGCGACTCGATCCGCGCCAGGTGGGCCAGCATCAGCCGGGGCGCCTCGCGCGCGTCACGCAGGCGGATGGCGTCGATCAGCGCACGGTGCTCGCGGCAGCCGCAGGCCGTGGCCTCTTCGCGGGTCTGCGCGTGGCTGGGGCTGTAGGTCATCAGGATGAGCGAGGTGCGCGACACCAGCTCGCGCAGGATGCGCCCCAGCGTCTGGTGCCCTGCCGCTTGTGCGATGTGCAGGTGAAAGTCGCCCGACAGGCGGATGGCGCGGCGCATGTCACCGCTGGCGCGCGCGGCCTCTTCGTCGTCGATGCAGGTGCGCAGTGCGGCGATGTCGGCATCGGTGGCGTTGGCGATGAACAGCTCCACCAGACGCGGCTCGAGCAGGCGGCGGGCCTCGAACACTTCCAGCGCCTCTTGCGGCGTGGGCTGCGCTATCGATGCGCCCCGGTTGGGTGTGAGCGTGACGACCTGCTCATTGGCCAGCCGCACCAGCACAGGCCGTACGCGTGTGCGGGACACGCCAAAGGCAGCCGCCAGCTTGTCCTCCACCAGCTTGGTGCCGGGCGGCAGACGGTGGTCGAGGATGGCCGAGACCATGCGGTCGTACATGTCGTTGTCGCTGAGCTGGCCCGTCGTGTCGGGCTGCACGGGCGGTTCGGTGACCGCAGCGCGCGCGCGCCGGGGCTTGGGGAGGGTGGTCGTCATAAGGGTGCCGTTTTTAACCCGAACGGCCCTTGCGCCTGCGGCCCAGTGCCCACACCAGCAGCAGCGTCACGCCCATCACGGCAAACGACACCACGGTGGTGACCGTGCCCAGCGCGTAGATGGACGGCGTGGTCACCGTGCTGGTCAGGCCCTGCARCTCSAGCGGCAGCGTGTTSACGTCGCCRATGGCYTGCGAGGTGCGGGCGATCTCGTCCCAGCTGAGCGTGAAKCCGAACATGCCRATGCCCACGAYCGACGGCSCRATCAGCGGYAGCACCACATGGGCAAAGCCCTGCCASGGCGTGGCGCCSAGGTCGCGYGCGGCTTCTTCGTASGCAGGGTTGAAGCGGTTGAACACCGCGAACATGATCAGCAGGCCAAACGGCAGCGTCCACGTCAGGTGGGCGCCCAGGGCCGAGGTGAAAAGGCCCAACGACGTGCCATAGCCCTCCAGCGCACTCCCCATGCCCAGCCATTCCAGCGCCGCCTTGATGCCGTTGTCGATGAGCCGGAACTCCAGCCCGATGCCCAGCGAAACGATGATGGACGGCATGATGAGGCTGGCCACGACGATGAAGAACAGCGTGTTGCCGCCCGCCAGACGCTTCCGAAACGCCAGGCCCGCCAGCACCGACAGCACCACCGTGCACAGCATCACCGCCACGCCCAGGCCTAGCGAGCGCCACAGCGCCGCGCCGATGTCCACCACGCCCAGSCCTTCGGCCAGCYTGKSGAACCAGTGCAGCGASACGCCGCGCAWRGGGAARGTSAGCCCGCCYTCRGGGCCCTGGAAGCTCAGGATGAAGATAACGAACATGGGTCCGTACATGAACAGCACGAACAGCGCAAAGAAGATGGCCAGGGGCCAGAAGCTGGCGGGACGAGATTCACGGACTTTCATCTCACAGCTCCTTGCGAATGTCGACGAGGCGTGTGAGGCCCCAGATGATCATCAGCACCACGGCCAGCAGGATCACGGCATTGGCCGCCGCCAGCGGGAACTGCAGGTAAGACGTCTGCACCTGGATGATCTTGCCAATCGATGCGATCTGCTGCCCGCCCATCACGCCGATGGTCACGAAATCGCCCATGACGATGGTGATCACAAAGATCGAGCCGATGATGATGCCGGTGCGCGAGAGCGGCACGATCACGTTCCACAGCGTCTGCCAGCCACTCGCGCCACTGTCGCTGGCCGCCTCGATGAGGCTGCGGTCGATGCGCATCATGCTGTTGAAGATGGGCACGATCATGAACATGGTGTACAGGTGCACAAAGGCCAGCACCACCGAGAAGTCCGAGAACAGCAGCCACTCCACGGGCGTCTCGATCAGGTTCATGCCTATCAGCGTCTGGTTGACCAGCCCATTGCGCCCCAGCAGCGGCACCCACGAGATCATGCGAATCACGTTCGATGTCCAGAACGGGATGGTGCACAGCACGAACAGCAGGGTCTGCATGCCCGAAGAGCGCACATGGAAGGCCAAAAAATAGGCCACTGTGAAGCCGATCACCAGTGTGATCAGCCACACGAGAAAACTGAACTTGAGCGTGGAGTAATACGTCTTGAGCGTGACGCACAGGCCGTCTGACGCATCGCCACAGCCCGCGAAGATCGACACGTAGTTCTTGAACGTGAAGCCGGGCAACAGCTCGTACTCATTGAAGTCCCAGAAGCTGACCATCACGATCAGCGCCAGCGGAATCAGAAAAAACAGCGCGAACACCAGCGTGAACGGCGCAGCCTGCCACCAGGCGGCAATGCTGCGGCCAGGGACAGCTGCAGCAGGTAAGGACTGTGTGGTCGTGCTCATGGTGTTTGCAATCAAATATCTAGCGGGCTGTGCTTCGCAGCCGGCTGTTGAAACCGTCGCGGCCCAATGCCAGTGCTCCCGCGCAAGGGCCGCCAAGCTGCGAATGCAGCGCTTCGCTTGCGTGCGCTGGGAGCGTCCTCCTCCCGACCCGCGCAGCGGGTCGAGAGAGGGGTGAAGGCGCGCAGCGCCTCAGGGGGTGCACTCCTTACGCCGCTACGAACTCGTTCCACTTTTGGACCATGTAGTTGTTCTCGTCCATCAGCGCGTTCCAGCAAGCGATGCCGCCCATGCGCGACTCATAACTGCCGCCGTCGCGCACTGCACCGGCCTTGGCCAGCACATCGCCATTCGGGCTCTTGATGTCCTGCGTGGCGGGCTTGCCTTCCATCCAGTAGGCCCACTCGTAGGCTTCCATCTTGGACTTGGCGGTCTCCAGCACGGCGCTGTAGTAGCCCTGGCGGTTCAGGTAGGCACCGGCCCAGCCGTCCAGGAACCAGTTGATGAACTCGTAGGCGCCATCGAGCTTGCGGCCGCTCAGCGTGGCGGGCAGGCCAAAGCCGGCGGCCCAGGCGCGATAGCCTTCCTTGAGCGGCTGGAAGTTGCAGGCAATGCCCTTGGTGCGCACGGCCGTCACAGCCGGGCTCCACATCGACTGGATCACCACYTCACCCGATGCCATCAGGTTGACCGACTCGTTGAAGTCCTTCCACAGCGCGCGGAACTGGCCCTGCTTCTTGGCTTCGATCAGGGTCTTGATCGTGAGATCAATCTCCTTCTTGGTCATGTTGCCCTTGTCGGGGTACTTGTAGAKGCCCWTGGCCTCSACCACCATSGCGGCGTCCATGATGCCGATSGASGGRATGTTCAGGATCGCGGCCTTGCCCTTGAAYTCSGGRTTGAGCAGCTCGGCCCASGAGYYGATGGGGCGCTTGATMAGGTCGGGGCGGATGCCCAGCGTGTCGGCGTTGTACACGGTGGGGATCAGGCTCATGAACTGCGTGGGCGCAGTCGCGAACTTCTTGGACTTTTCACCTTCCAGGTAGATCACCTTCTTAGGTGCCGTGCCCTGGTCGCCCACGGCTTTGCCGGCCACCTGGCCGGTAGTGAACAGCGTGGTGATCTTGTCGGCGTTCTTGATGCGCTTGGTRTCGATGCCCTTGARGTTGCCSGTGGGYACGATCTTYTTSAGCGAGAAGWACTCGGTGTCGATCAGGTCRAAGCTGTTGGGCGCRGTGACGGCGCGCTTGGTCACGTCGTCGGTGGTCACGGCCACGTACTGGATCTCGATGCCGGTGTCGGCCTTGAACTTCTCGGCAATSGCYTTGTCCTGGTTCACCGCCGTGCCCAGGTAGCGCAGCACGATCTTTTCCTGCGMATGCACGGCCGGGAACATGCCAGCGGCCAGGATGCCCGCCGTGCCCTTGAGCAACGAACGGCGCGCCACTCC
The DNA here is from genome assembly GCF_056175785.1 of Acidovorax sp. LjRoot204. Classification (NCBI taxonomy): domain Bacteria; kingdom Pseudomonadati; phylum Pseudomonadota; class Betaproteobacteria; order Burkholderiales; family Comamonadaceae; genus Acidovorax; species Acidovorax sp. LjRoot204. Next base: position 2,165 of record NZ_JBGFFF010000172.1, on the reverse strand, counting down.
AGTGGCATCGGAGACAACAACAGGGGAATCAGCACGGGAAGCATCGGACATGGGAAAACTCCTTGGGTTGCGGAAGGGGACGGGTGGAAAAAGAGGTAAAGCGGCGGCGCGGTCAGGCGGCGACGGCCACTGCGGGAGCGGGCACGGACAGCGGGTGCGCCTGGTCGGGCGTCCAGTGCAGTTGCACGCCCTGCCCCACCTGGTAGGGCTGCGCAGCAAAGGCGGCCTCGGACACCATCACCGAATACGCCGCCGTGGCGTTGGCCGACAGAACTGCGCCGTGTTTTTGCAGGCCCACCAGCACGTAGGTGCCTTGGTATTCCACATCGGTCACCACGGCCTGCATGCGCTGGGCACCCCAGGGCAACTCGGCACTGGCGGGGGCAATCTGCAGGTGGTCGGTGCGCACGCCCACCTTGCCTTCGGGTGTGTCGATCACGTTGTGCCCGCCCATGAAGCGCGCCACGAATTCGCTSGCSGGMYGGTTGTAGACCTCGTGGGGCGAACCCACCTGCTCGATCACGCCGTGGTTCATCACCACCATGGTGTCGGCCAGTGCCATGGCTTCTTCCTGGCTGTGGGTCACATGGATAAAAGTCAGGCCCAGCTCTTTTTGCCAGCGGCGCAGCTCGGCGCGCATCTGGATGCGCAGAAAAGGGTCGAGGGCCGACAGCGGCTCATCGAGCAGCAGCACGCGCGGCTGGGTGATCAGGGCCCGCGCCAGCGCCACGCGCTGCTGCTGCCCACCGGAGAGTTCTGCGGGCTTGCGCTCGGCCAGGTGCCCCAGGGCCACGCGCTCCAGCAGGTCGCGCGCCTTGGCCTGGCGTTCGGCCTTGGCCACGCCTTTCATCTTCAGGCTGAAGGCCACGTTGTCCAGCGCCGAGAGGTGCGGGAACAGCGCAAAGCTCTGGAACATCATGGCCGTGCCGCGTGCGGCGGCGGGCAGGTCGGTGATGTTGCGGTTTTCCAGCAGGATGTCGCCGCTCGTCACCGATTCGTGCCCAGCGATCATGCGCAACGTGGTGCTCTTGCCGCAGCCCGAAGGCCCCAGCAGGCAGCAGTAGCTGCCGCTGGCAATGCGCAGGTCGATCGCATCCACGGCGGGCTTGCCTTGGGCGTAGCGTTTGGTCAGCGCCACGATTTCAATGGCGGCGGAGGTGGGCGCAGGGTGGGTGCTTTGCATGGCGTATGCCCTACGCAAGGCCCATGCCAACTTTGTACACAATGTTTTATGAACTTTGCATACAAAATGCACCAACACGGCGCACATTGCCGCCCCATACCGGTCCACACCCGCGCTGCCCCTGGTCCAACCTCGGGCAAACCATGCACCGAAACAGCGCTGAGCCGTGCGGGTGCGTCGCTATACTGGCCTCGCCTTTGAAACAATTTATTACGTCGGCACGTCCCTCCCCCTCCTCTTGCCTGCCGCATGACGAACCTCGACCCGCGCTCCATGATCGCCCTGGCGGGCTTCATGTCTGCCGTCATGGCCCTGGTGCTGCTGTTCATGCGGCGGCACTACCCGCCCAGCATCCGGGGCGTGGGCGGATGGGCGGCGGCGCCACTGCTGTGGCTTCTGTCCACCGTGCTGTTTGGCGCGCGTGGCGCCATCCCCGACTGGCTGGGCCTGGTGCTGGCCAACCAGCTGCTGGTGCTGGGCTCGGTCACTTATTACATGGGCACCCGCCAGTTCATGGGCCAGCCCGCCACCTGGCGCACCTGGAACTGGGTGATGGCCGGCACCACGGTGGTGTTTGCCTGGCTGACCTACGGGTGGCCCAACTATGCCGTGCGGGTGGGGTTTTTCACCGTGGTGATGGGGGCGCTGTACGCCGCGCAACTGCGCTTCATGCTGCGCCACGGAGGGCGCAACTTCCCGGTGCGGCTGGTGGAGGTGATGCTGGGCCTGCACATGCTGGTACTGGGGGTCAGGCTGGGTTCGATACTGGCAGGGCACGCGGGCAACGACCTGATGGAGCCCTCGCTGTTCCAGACCCTGTACATCGGTGCCTATGCGCTCACCGTGCTCATGTTGTCCATCGGCGCGGTGCTGATGRCCACAGACCGCTTGCGCACCGAGCTGGAGCATCTGGCCACCTATGACTCGCTGACCCAAACCCTCAACCGCCGTGCCTTGCTGCAGCGCTGCGAGGACGAGCTGG
>NZ_JBGFFF010000171.1:0-8371 GCF_056175785.1 Acidovorax sp. LjRoot204 | reverse complement strand
CGATTGTTCCTTGAGGTGCCCACCTGCGGCCCCGCAGCCCGGATCCGCACGCCCTCGCAGGGCGTGGCCACGACGCCTTATGGGGCCACGCACACGCCCAATGACTGACTTTTGGCCTGGTACATGGCGGTGTCTGCCGCGCGCAGGTAGTCGTCGACCGTCGCCAGCCTGGATGCGCTGGCGGCCAAGCCAACACTCGCGCCACTGATCACGGTGTGTTCGCCGATCACATAGGGCGCGGCAAGGGCAGCGGCGATCTGCTCTGCCCGTTGGCTGGCTTCAGCGGGGTCAATGGACTCCAGCAGCACATTGAACTCGTCGCCACTCATGCGGGCGACCAGATCCACCGCCCGCACGCAGGATTCGAGCCGCCGCGCCACCTGTTGCAGTAGCTGGTCGCCCACATGGTGTCCGTAGCAGTCATTGACCGCCTTGAACCCGTTGAGGTCCAGCAGCAGCACGGCAAACATCGTGGCCCCACCGCGTATTGGCTCGCCATCACCGTTCACCCCGTCGTTCTGGTGCAGTGCGATGAGTTGCGCGAGGCGATCGCGGAACAACGGCCGACCGGGCAAGTTGGTCAGCGCGTCGTAGGAGCTGCCACGCTCGGCCAGATCACTCAACGATCCCGCCATGCGCACGGGAACACCGTCTTCAAACTCGGCGAGCCCGCGCCAATTGACCCACACCAGCCGCCCCGCCCCGTGGAACGCACGGAAGTCCACCGAAAAGTTCGCGCTGTTTCCGGACAGGTGCCTGCGGTAGGCCTCCTGCACGCGAGCGCGATCCTCGCGATCAATCAGTTGCTCGAGAAAGCGCCAGCCTCCGTCGTACACATGATCGCGGCTACCCAGCCCGACGATCTGGAGAAAGCGCCCGGACACATGCAGGGCGTCCGTTCGCAAGTCCCAATACCAGATGCCGTCATTGGATCCGCGGGTCGCCAGCGAATAGCGGTTTTCGGAGCGCAACAGATCGAGTTCGGTGTTCTTCTGCTGGGTGACATCGATCATCAGGCCGATCATGCGGTTCGGGCGACCGGGCTCGACCACCGCGCGGCACAGGTCACGCACCCACACGACCTTGCCCGACTTGGCAATCAGCCGGTAGCTCATTTCGTAGGCATGGCTGTGCGTGGCGTTGTAGGCAGCATCGTCGATCACCAAGGCCTCGTCCAGATCATCGGGATGCACATGCGCCCTCCAGAAGCCCGGGTCAGCCCGCCACTCCTCGACGGAGTAGCCGAACAAGCGTTCGACCTGTGGGCTCAGAAAGGTATTGCCCACCCCGATTTCAGCCTCCCACACCACGCCATCAATGGTTTCCAGCAAGCGCAGAAAGCGCTGGCGAACTTCCACCAGCACCTGCTCGGTGACCTCGGTGATCTCGATCAGGACACCCTGGCGGCTGATCACCCGCTCTGCCGCATCCGTCTCCGGGTGGAACTGCAGACGCACCCAGCGGTAGTCCGCGTCGGCAAAGCGCAAGCGGAACACCGGCATGCCAGAGCGCATGGTGCCGATGTCGTCGGGATGCACGAACTCCAGCAAAGACCTGCCAAGCGCCGCTGCCACCGAGTGGCCAGTGAGCTTGTGCCACGCCGGGTTCAGGTACGTGATCTCCCACAGCGCATCGGTCTGCACCACCGCCTCGGGAAGCAGTTGCAACAGGTTTGCGGACGGCGTGGGAGTGGTGGGCATGCAGGGCTATTGCAAATGGATCAGATTCATGCGGGGCCGCGCTGAACAAGTCCTTCGCGCGTCGCGCGACCCGGCGTTGGGCGGCCTGCTGCGGTGCCAATCCCATTTCCGAATCGGTTGCGCGCCATCACCGGGACTGAGGCAGCGTCGCCTTGACGGATCGAAAAATCAACCACGTCAAAGCGAGTATGGCATGCATCCAAGTCACCTTTGGACTCGGTGATTTGGGTGGTTTGGGGCCGGGAGGTGTGCAAGCCAGCAACGCCCTCCCCCGCCGCTGGCTCGCTCACATCACGACGGCATCACCCGTCAGAACGCCACCTTCACCCCCACCGTCAGATTGCGCCCCATCAGCGGCGCTGCGTTCTTGATGAACGAGGTGTGCGCGTACGCCAGGCGGTCCGTCAGGTTGTTGGCCTTCAGGTACACCTGCCAGGGGGTGCCGCTGCTGAACTGGCCGTTGTAGCTCACGCCGAGGTTCAGCATGCCGTAGCCGGGCGTGGCGGTTTCAAAGTCGGCCACCCGGTTCTGGCGGGCCACCTGCACCCATTCCACCTGGCCTTCCCAGGCCTGCCAGTTGGCGTCCAGCCGCACACCGGCGCGGGTGGCCGGGATGCGCGGCAGCAATCCACCGCCATCCAGCCTGGCGCGCACGGTGTCGCCAAACAGGGTGATGCCCAGATTGCGTGTGAGGCGCTGGCGCACCTGGCCTTCGATGCCGGTGAAGGTGGCGTCGGCCTGGCTGTACTGCAGCAGTTGCAGGCCGTCCAGCGCGTCCAGAGTGCGGCCATAGATGTAGTTCTGGATGCGGTTGCGGAACACGCTCACGCCGAAGGTGGTGTCGCCGCTGGTCTTCTTCAGGCTCACATCGATGTTCTGCGAGATTTCGGAGCGCAGGTCGGCATTGCCCCGTTCGTACGTGCTGGTGGCCATGTGCAGGCCCTGGGCGTACAGCTCTTCGGCCGACGGCGCGCGGCTGGCGCGGGTGAACGAGGTGCCCACCTGGTAGCCCGGCGTGAACTTCCACACCGCGCCCAGCGACGCCGAGGTGCCGTTGTGGCTGCGCTCGATGCCACTGGTCTGGGCCTCGGCCGTCTGGCGGTCATGGCGCAGGGCGGCTTCAAAGCGCCAGTCGTTCCAGCGGTACTCCTCCAGCACGAAAAGGCCCGTCTTGCGGGTCACAGTGGGCTGCACGTAAGCCTCCTCGCCCTCGGCGCTGAACTTGCGCTGCGAGGTCTGCAGGCCGATCACGCCCTTGAAGCCGCCGATGGGCTCGTGCTGCAGCTCGACGCGCGTGTCGTAGGCCTTGTTCTTGAAGGTGGTGCTGATGGCGCCGTCTTCGACCTCGTCGTGTTTGTAGTCGGTGACACCCGCACGCAGCCGCAGTGCCGAGAAGCCCGCAAACGGGTTGCGCAGCTCGCCCCGCAAGTCAAAGCGCTCGCTGCGCAGGTCCACCACCGGCACATCGCCTGCTGCGGCGTCGTGGTCATGGCCGTCGGCTTCGTCGTCCGCGTGGGCGCCGCAGTGCAGGTGGTCGCCATGGGTGTGGCAGCCGTCAAAGCTGTGGTTGTGGCCGGGCAGACCGTACTTGGCGGTCTGGCGGGTGTAGGCCGCACCCAGGTAGCCCTGGTCGCCCACCCACGACAGGCCCACGCTGCCAGTGTCCGTGCGGTTGAAGCTGCCTAGCACCTTGCTGCCGCCCGACCAGTCCTTGCCCACGCGGTAGTCGCCCGCATCCCGCGCCACGCCTTCCACATGCACGGCCAGATTGCCCGCCCCACCCGTCAGCGAAAAGGCCCCGGCGCCCTCGCCTGCCCCCGAGTTGGCACGCAGCTCGGCACTGCCTTCGTAACCCTTTTGCGGGATGGCGGTGGGCACCTTGCCGTCCAGCACGTTGACCACGCCGCCCACGGCGCCGTTGCCGTAGACCAGGCCCGAGGGGCCACGCAGCACCTCGATCTGCGTGGCCAGCAGCGGCTCGGACACCACGGCGTGATCGGGGCTGATGGTGGAGGCGTCGTGCAGCTCGGCGCCGTCGCTCAGCACCTTGACGCGCGGGCCGTCCATGCCGCGGATGATCGGCCGGCTGGCGCCCGCACCAAAGTGGCTGCTGGTGATGCCGGGCTCGCTGTTCAGCGTTTCGCCCAGCGTGGCCTCGCGGCGGCGCACCAGTTCATCGCCTTCCAGCACGGTGGCGGGGGTGGTCATGTCGCTGGCGCCCAGTTGCAGGCCGCTGGCCGACACGGTGACTGCGGGCAGACTGGGTGCAGCGTCAGCCGCCGCAGCGGGCGCGGGTGCAGTCTGCGCCTGGGTGGCAACGCTGGTGCCAGACAGCGCCAGCAGGGTCGCCAGGGCCACAGGGTGGAGCGCCGGGCGTGCACGGCGGGAAGCAAAGCGGTGGGTAGAAAAGGTGTGGGTCATGGTGGTGGCCTGCAACAAGGCATGCGCGGCGCTGGCGGTGCCAACGCGCCTGCGCATGCCGACCCGCGCCCGGGGCGCGGGTTGATGAATAAAAACCGCTGCAAGCGCTAGTGAAATATGCGCTAGCAGCTATGAAAACAGGAGTAATGATGGGCGGCGCGCCGTGATACGGCCGCTGGCAGCCGCCAGATCGGCCTGCATACATCGGCTTGCATACCGCGCCCTGCGCCAGCAGGCGCAACACCGCCGCGTTGCCCTGCAAGGCACACAGCGGGTACGCCGGCTGAGAAGGTGGGGCTGGAGGTGCGCTGCGCGTCAGGCGACCGGTGGGCCGCGCGCGTGGAATAGCGCAATGTGGGGTGTGCTCGCCCGCCCTGCCGCATGCACGGCCGGCGGCAGTGGCGCATCGGCCGCAGGCAGCGCCAGCGGGGCGGCATGCAATGCGTCGCCCAGCGCCAGCTGGTCGAGCAACAGGCAGTCCACCGGCGCGTGGTGGGCCAGCAAATAGGGCAGCCACAGACCGTGGCCGGGTGTGGCAGCGGGGCGCACAGTGGGGGCCAGGTCCCACGCCGGCTGCCCGGGCAACGAAGAGGGCGCGGCCAGCACCCCGGCATGCGCCTGGTCCAGCGCGCCGCCGTGCACCACCTGGTGCAGCCGACCCAGCGTGGGCACCACCACCAATGCCAGCAGCAGCCACGCCAACGCCATGCGCCGCACCGCTGCGCCGCGCAGGGCGGCGGACGGCAGGTACTGGGGGCGAAGAAGCGCGCGGGTCACGTCAGGAGCGAAAGGGAAAAGGATTGCGGCGGAGGCTGTAGCGCCTGCAGCGCCAAAAGCCGTGGATTATTTCACCGGCACCGCGTCCACCACGCGGTAGTACAGGCCGTAGGGGTCATTAGGGAGCACGGTGAACTTGCCCTCCACCACCACGGGCTCCAGCGAATAGCGCACGGGCGTCTTGGCCTTGACCTCGACCATGCTCTCGGGCCCGCCCGGCGTACAGAACGAGCAGGTCAGCGGCACGGAGGTGAGGATGAAGTGCGTCTGCGTGGGCTTGGCATCCAGCGGCACCATGAAGCCCTGGATGCGCTGCGTGGTCTTGTCCATGCCCTTCTGGGCGTCGTTGAACACCGGCAGGATGCCGTCCTTGGTGGTCTTTTTGCTCAGGTCGGTCAGCACCGACCAGGGCACCACGTCGTTGCGCTGGGGCAGCGGGGCAATCGGGCTGTTGGGGCTGTGGTAGCCCGCACCCGACCCCGATGGCACGACGGTGCCAGCGCCCGCAGGCAGGGGCGACGACAGCACTGGCGCTGCGGCCGCGCCTTCCTTGGCACGCTCAAAAGCGCCCGGCGCGGGCTTGGTGGCGCCGCCTTGCTGCGCGTGCGCACCGGTTGCCAGAACCAGCGTGGCGGCCAGACAAGCCACGCGAGCCATCAGGCCGGGGATGGGCAAGGGTTTCAAGGTGCAGGACATGGCGGGGACTCCGGGCGAACGAGCATCAAAAAAACAGGCGCTCAATGTGTGTGTTTCATGCCGCAGTATTTTCCAATGGCCAGGTTCTTGCACGCCGCCTGCAGGTCTTTCTGGCACTGGTCGTGGCCCTTGCCGGACTCCAGGCACTTGGCGGCGGCCTCGTGGGCGGCAGCCATGGCACGGTGGCGGGCGACGTCTTCCTGGGTGTCCTTGTCGTTGTGGGCTTGCGCGTGGGCCAGGGCACCGGCGAGCAGTATGGGGGCCAGGGCGAGAGCAGCGAAAAGTTTTTTCATGGAAAGACTTTCAGGTTGAGTGGCTAGAGGGTTTATGGAGGTCAGAACTCGGGGGGCCGCATCAGGGCTGGCTCAACAAGTCGGCCACATCGGTGCGGTAGGCCTGCATGGCCGGCAGCAGCGCCGCCAAGGCCGCCACGCCTGCGGCCAGCAGCGGCACCCCGGCTTCGGCGGGCAGCCAGATCCAGCCCGTCACCGGCAGCAAGCCCTGCGCCTGTAGTGCCCAGCCCAAGGCCTGGGCCAGGCCGTGCCCCAGCAGCAGCCCCAGGATGGACGCGAGCGCGGCCAGCCACAGCGCCTCCCATAGCACCAGCCCGGCCACCCGGCCCGGCGGCGCGCCCAGCATGCGCAGCATGGCCAGGTCGGCGCGGCGCTCGCGCACGGCATTCCACAGCGCGATGAACACGCTGAGCGCGGCCACGGCCAGCAGCACGCCGCCAAAGGCGCGCAGCACATCGGCACCCACGCCCAGCAGGCGCAGCAGGCGCGTGACCTCGATGGCGGGCGCCGCCGCCTGCATCGAGGTGCCACCGTTGATCAGGCGTGGCAGCGTGATGGCCGCCATGGGCGTGCGGTAGCGCACCAGGGCTACGGTCACCTCACGCTCTTCCTTCATGATTTCCAGGTCCTCGGCATCGTTGGCCGTGGCGGTCTCGTGCACCATCCAGACGGATTCGGTGCTGGTCAGGATCAATCGGTCCAGAACACAGCCGCAGGGCGCCAGCACCCCGCTCACACGGTAGGGGTGGTTGCCATGGGCGTGCCCTCCTCCACCCAGGCCGTGGCTGCCAATGAAGGTGGCCCCCACCAGCGGCGCGCCTCGGTGGCTGGCCTTGACAATGCCACGCGCCACGCTGGCGCCCAGCACCGCGTCCATGGGCTGCTGCCACAGCGCGCCTTCGGCAAATTGGGCCTCATAGTGCGCCACGTAGTCGGGCGTGGTGCCCACGATGCGAAAGCCCTGGTAGCTGTCGCCCAGGCTGAGCGGGATGACCTGCGCCACCAGCGGGTTCTTCTGCAGCGCCTGCACCTCTTGCAGCGGGATGTTGCCCGTGGGCACGTCGATGTGGAACACACCCGCCAGGATGAGCTGCAACGGGCTGCCCTTAGCGCCCACCACCAGGTCGATGCCACTCAGGTCGCGCTCAAACGCCTTGTCGAGCTGTGTGGCCACCAGCAGCACCAAAGTGATGGCGGCCAGGCCCAGCGTGAGCACCAGCAGGTTGAGCACGGCAGCCAGCGGCCGGGACCACAGGTAGCGCCAGGACAGGCGGGCGAGTTTGAATGCTCCTGAATTCATAGCTGCTCAGGCATATTCAACCGGCACTCCGTGCCGATTTCATTCAAATCAAGGGTCTGGACACCTGCCAGGGCGGACACCACACGCTGGTCATGCGTGGCAATCACCAGGCTGGCATCGCAGGCAGCGGCGCTGTGCTGCAGGAGGGCCAATGCGTCGGCCGCCGCCTCGTCGTCCAGACTGGCCGTGGGCTCGTCAGCCAGCAGCACCTGCGGCGCCAAAAGGACGGCCCGCGCCAGCGCCACGCGCTGCGCCTGCCCGCCGGAGAGCTGGTGCGGCTTGCGGGCGGCCAGCTCGGCCACCCCCACTTGGGTGAGTGCACGGTGAATGGCCGCATCGTCACGCGGCAGCCCGGCCGCAAAGTACGCCAGCGCCAGGTTGTCCGCCACGGTGAGTGCGCTGCTGAGGTACAGCTTTTGCGGCAAGAAGCCAATGGTGCGCGCGCGCCAGGCATCGATCTCGGCCCCGCGTTGCGTGCCCAGCTGGGTGCCCGCCACAAACAGGTCGCCCCCGCTGGCGCCGCGCAAGCCCGCCATCAGCGCCAGCCAGGTGGACTTGCCAGTGCCCGAGCGCCCGCGCAGCAGCAGCGTGCCGCCTTGGCGCAGGTCCACATCCGGAAAGCGCAGCGGCGCGGCGCCCCCCGTGGCATAGGTGTAGGAAAGCCCCCGGGTGCGGATCATGCGGCAGCGCCCTCGGCCGGGTGCGCACAGTCGGCACAGCGTCCGTGCACGGCAACGTCCACTGCCAGACTCTCATGCCCCGCAGTGGCCAGCGCCTGCAACACCTGCTGGAGCGCCTTTTGCACCTTGGCAGAACCCTGCGACAGGCGGAACTGGCGGTGGCAGTCGTCGCATTCAAACCGCGGTGCCGCGCCCTCCTCCCCCTGTGGGGCCAACGCGTAGCGCGTCACGCGGCCGGCATCGATCTGTTTGTGCAGCAGCCCTGCGGCAGCAAAACGGTCAAGCAGGCGGTAGACCGTAACCTTGTTGACCGCAACGCCCGCTGCAGCCAGGGCCGCCTCGACTTCGGGTTCGGACAGGGCCGCATCCGGCCGGGCTTCGTAAACTGCCGCCAACGCCCGTGTGGCGCGGGTGGCGCGCATTCCGGCTGGGAGGGACCAGGGCTGGATGCCGTGTGCGTGTGGAAGAGGCGGTGCAGACATAGGTGGTGCGGATGAACTGCGC
>NZ_JBGFFF010000170.1:0-8932 GCF_056175785.1 Acidovorax sp. LjRoot204 | reverse complement strand
GATCAGGTCTTGGTTGGCAGGTTCGGCGGCTTGAGGGAGAAAAAACGAATGCATAGTCGGGGATTTCGGCGTCGCAAAAAAGCGGCGATACAAGTTGATAGGTGTCGGAGTCGAATCGTATCCATGCATTGAACCGTAGGAAATCGCGTTAAATTGCAGCGAACCTATACAAAAACGCATGAACAACCTCGACTGGAATCAACTGAAGGCCTTTTTGGAAACCGCGCAGACCGGCTCGCTATCGGCCGCCGCGCGCAAGTTGGACCTGACCCAGCCCACCTTGAGCCGGYAGGTGGCCGCCATTGAGCAGCAGATGGGGGTGACCCTGTTCGAGCGTGTGGGCAAGGCCATGGTGCTCACGCCCACAGGGCTGGACTTGCTAGAGCACGCACGTGCGATGGGGGCTGCCGCAGAGGCCTTAAGCTTGGCTGCGAGCGGGCGGTCACAGGCAGTAGGGGGTGTAGTGTCGGTGTCCGCCACCGATGCCGTAGCAACTTACCTGCTCCCTCCCATCTTGCAACGCCTGCGGGCAAAAGAGCCGGCCATTCGTGGGGTCAGATCGAAACGGGCAGTATCTTGCTTACCTGCGCCAATACGATTTGGACCTGGGAGAGGACAACTTCAGCTGCTACGCAGACAACACCGTGGCTTACTGGGCGCTGGTGCGTCAGGGCATGGGCATCGGCGTAACGATGCATGAGATCGCTCGCGAAACACCGGGCGTGGTCCGCGTCCTCGACGATGTGGCTCCGGTGCGCTTTCCCATCTGGCTGGTGTCGCACCGCGAACTGCGAACATCACGACGGATTCGGCTGGTGTTTGAGGCCCTGGCTGAAGGGTTGGGAATTTCCGCATAAGGCTGGTTGCAGCCGCTGAGCTTTGGCAAGCTTGTTACCGCTGCCGCCAAGAGCAGACGTTGCCCCGCTATCTGGTCAAACGTCCGCTATGAGCTCAAGACCGGAAACTTGCTGGGTTGCAATTCCCCAGACGACATGAACGGCAGCTCTCGCAAGCGGCGAACAGTCTCTGACGCCGGTCGTCAAATGTGCTAGACGACTGCTTCGCGAATGGACCTGACCTCCTGGACGAGCCAGTGAGATGTCTCCGCAAACCCATAGATACAGGCATTGGAGGCACCCTCTGCCGCTCAAGGGACGTAGTAAATCTTCGAGAGTAAGTCCTGGACGACGGGCAGCTTAAGCTCCCTTTTACACTCCAGAAGGAACCGAAGGAACTCGTCGTCCTGCGGTTTTGGAAAGTACTGCGAAGGCTGAAAATCGAACTTCCACGCCTCGTGGCCAACCAGCTTCAACGCGACGTAGATTCGTTGGGCGGCGTTGTTCGGCGCGTGGCCCCAGCCCGTGGAAAAAAACTTGGCTGACTGCGCGGACGGCCGGGTGCACAAGAGGCGTCTCGGTGCCAGCATCTCATCGTCGAACAGTTCATGGTTGGTGAAGCCACCGAGGCCATAGACGATTGGCGACGCAGTAGAAGTCGCGCGCGTGGCCGTGGTGATTCCCTCTACACTCGTCTTGAAAGTGTGTAGAGCGAAAAACAAGGCTACATCGATGTCGTGCGTGATGTCCAGGCCAACGCTTGGAAGGCCATAGTGCTGCGCAGTCGCGAAGCCCCACATCCGATAGCGATAGGAATTTGCGAAGTTCAGTAGCTCCCGCTGCATCCCCTGTTCTCTCGCCCGCTCATGAACATAAAGATCCAGCAATGCGGACCATGCACCGAAACTGTCCGGGAAGTACAGATCAGTTCTCGCTGCGGAAGGCAGCAATGAGGGCTCATCTACATCCTCCGCTCCATAGAGGCGGAGCAGTTCATCCTTCGTACGCCCCGCCCTCTCGGTCGTGTAGTGACTAGACTGCCCGCGCCATACACCACTGATGTTTGGATCACCTGATTTCATGCTCCCCGCGATGGCGCGAACATCCTCAATGGACGCGACCTCAATGACCGGCACTCGGCGGAACGGCACTCGCAAGAATGTTCCATTGGCCACGTCGTCCAGGGGGCCAACAGGCAGGTCGTCCGTGCGCCCGTAGACGGCAGCACCGTGGGCGGGTGTCCAACTCCAGCAGTTTCCGTAAAGTGGATCTTCGTATCCCTGTGTTCCCGCGCTGTTGTTGACTTGTCCGACGTCACAGGCAGGGGAGACCCGATCTGCAATCGGATTGACGTTATGCAAGTGGGCGATGAGCTGGTCAACGGAGGGCATCGAGCATCCTCTGTCCAGTCAGAAATGCGGCTCGCAATACGGCTGGGTCCACTGGAGGGAGTGTTTGAACGTTCACGGCCCGGTAAGCGGTGTCGAAGTTGGCTTGGCCCGGCGATGCAAATCGTGTTCCAACCTCCAGGCCAAGTGCATAGAAACACGCCGCTTCAATGAAGCTGGGCAGGCAAGCGTCGCTGTAGGGCCTATGAAAAATCGTGGGGCGGCCCCCCGTCATGTCTTCAGCTTCGGCAACTACGTCGCGCAAACGCTTCGTGTACTCATACTTGTCCAAATAGAGGCCCATGAGGCAATTCAAGGGCGCTCGAACAAGCTCAATCGTGGCAGGCTGGTCCTGGATGACGAACACCCGCTTATCGGGCACCTTTGGAACCCTGCCCACCTGAACGGTGGGCCTGAAGTGCAGAGATTGCAAGGCAGTTGCAGTCGCCTCAGTGATCTGTGAATCCAGGGCGCGACAAACGGCAACCTTCTGGGGAGGCACCGCGAATCCATCCACCAAGTACCCAAGCAGGATCGCGAAGATCTGCTCGAACGCAGGCTCTGCATACTCAAGAGGCATCAGCAACATGCTCTCGGGTTTGTCGCCTGGAACGGTTCGCCCCTCAAGAATGCGCGCCGCAACCATTATGTCGGCGACTGACGTCCAGGCAGAGAGCTCGCCCAATATCTCGGCGCTCCTTGCTCTTGGAAAAAGCTCGTTGCCCATAGCACCCTTCAAGGTTCTCTCGCTGCCAGTCGGCAACTCTTGTTCTGTGTGCCTAGTCTACCTGCGGTCCCAGCCACACGACGCAAATCAGCCAAAAGCCGACGGTGTGAGCACGCGTATGCGCTAGGAAGCAGGCCCCCCGCCACGCGAGCCAGTTCTGAAAGGTCAGCTCTCGGCGAGAACCACGAACTGGTGCTACCGGCCATGAGCGGGCACTGGCCGGATGGCGGAGCAGACGTTCAAGGTTTGACTTAAGCGGTGCCATCAGGCGTCCGCTTGAAGGAGGCGTTAGGCCAATGTAGCCGCACCATGCGACTACCCATATTTAATCTCGGCGCGGCCACGGAAGGACGATGTTGCCCCTCGCCCTCCGATGCCGGACGTAAACAAAGGCGAAGGTTCCGGAGATATCTGGAGAGCCTCTGGCGGCCCACTCATCAGACACTTCGTCCATCGTATCGCCGTCGAGCCAGGGTGATTCGAGGCCAACAACCAGAATTCCTGGACCATGACTTGCGACGATGGGGGCGTAAGACTGCTTGCCGGTCTTTTGTTGAACCAGATCACAAAAGTTCTCTGCGAACAGTCTGTCCATGTCCACGTACCCTCCACTAGCCATGGGCTTGTGATCTTTGATTGAACCGTAGCTGCTCAGATCTCGAGCCCACGCTTGTGAGAAGAAGGCATCCGTTAACTCCATCCACGTGGTGGTTACGCCATCGGAAAGGATTGCGTCCGGTGGGTCTGGTCGAGACACCACGGCCAATGCAAGGCCGTGGAGACGGTTGTGCTCTGCAAGTGCGTCGCGCAGCACCGCGTCTTCGTGAGCCTGCTGAATCTGTGAGCTGCTTTTCATGGGCCTAACGTTGGGAGCAACCGGCGTCCCGAAGGCGGGAGCAGCCCGCCGTAGGGACGTCCGTGTTGGCCGACATGTTAAGTCGCACTCCCTTTTGCTGCGCGCTGAATATCGAGGGCTCGCTGCCGCCCGTTAGACGTGAGCGAAACGAGTTCTAAACTGTACGGATTCAGAGAGACAAGACCTTTCCGGYGCAGGCCGTCGACCAACTCCAAAACCTCCAGACGCGACAACTGCAATACGGTGTAGTCGACCCTCTCAAGGTTTAGAGGTTCGCTGGGGTTCTCTCCCAGGGCATGGAGGAAYTGCATCTCGAGTTGGTTGAGCTGATGTGATGCGAAGGCGGCGGATGCCGCCGCCATATTGCTTCTCAAACGGGCCCAGACTCCGCCAGCGGCCCAAAGCAGAAGCAGGAAACCCGAAAAGACAAGTACCGCCACAACAACCGGAGACCACTCGCGCGGCACGGGGTCAACGTACGCGGGCGCAATGCGGGGCCCGGCGTACAACACGACCGAAGTGACGAACCCGGCTGCTACGACTGACTTCGATAGACCGAGATGCTTGAGAAGAGCCGGAATCCAGTCCATATGAGCGGTTGGCGGTTCGCGCGATTTAACGTTTGAGTTCACCGGCCGCCGGAGGCGGTCCAGTGCAACGATGGGTTGGGCCGCAAGTCACTCACTACTTTGCGTCGCTTCGCTTCTTGCGCCACGTGCCGTCTTGATTCCGCGATCTGTCTTGGCCACTTGTTGGGCCGGTTTTGACGACTGGCCCACCTGTATCCCGTGTGGGCTTATTTGTAGGAAGTTTCTTTGTATTGGTCTTGAAAAGATCAAATATTCCCATGATCGCTCCTTTGTGAGATTACCTGATGCCTAGCTCGCGAAGCTTTCGTGACAATTTGCGCGTTTGATTCATGATGTCGTCAGGATTGAGTTCGACGTCTTTTTCTGTTTTAAATCCGCAGATGGCTTCGTCACGAACTCTGCCACCGAGAGCGTTTTTTGCGGTGATTTGCAATTCAAGGCGATGAGTTCCATCGTTTGCCTTGAAAGTCCTCGTGGAAATAATTTCCAGTGAGTTCGGGTCGTTGAGACCCAATTTGACGTCCTCCACACACGCCTTGATTTGCTTAGATTCAGTACTTTCAAAGATTCCGCATCCAAGAAGTAGCGATGTAGTAATGACGCTTGCAGCTAACGATTTCATTTCAATTTCCTGAGCGGCCATGCGGCCCAACGTAATGTAAACCGCACTCAGGCGCAGGCCATATCTGGCGCCTGCGGTCTAAGTTGGGGAAGAAGAAAGTGGCGCAAACGGCCTGCCATCAGGCCGGGCGCCCGGGTTGTAGTACAAACGTTTGAGACTAAATTCAGCCATGAAACCCACCGCCCCCTGTGTTGCGCCGCACGGTTGCTGGATCAGGTCCGTGAGCGAATTCGTTACAAACACTATAGCCTGCGCACCGAACAGACCTATGTGCGATGGGCGCGCATGTTTGTTAAATGGCACGGTTTGCGGCATCCATCGAGAGATGGGCAAGTGGAAATCGAGCGTTTTCTGGGCATGCTGGCCAACGAGCGGCGGGTGTCCTTAAGGTCGTGGCCGGAAGAACCTCCAGTCCATTGGACTCCTTGGCCTTGCTCTTGCAGCCTGGCTGAATGACGGCTTTGGAGCTTCTAGCTGGATGGCGACTCAGGGTCGGCAGTACCAGTTCGTGAGCCGTGAGAGCGGACTTCCAGCAACCCATCGGCCCGCACTGGCGGCCAATGCCCGCTGATCACTTGAAACCTGCCTTTGTACAAATGGTCATCATTGGTGCCCGGATGTCTGCAATCGGGTGGTAACCGGTAGGTCGCGATGTGGTCATGAGCAGCCGCGACCGCTGCAGAAACGACGTTCGAGATGGCCGATACCGGCGGCGGATTGCAGCCATGCCGTGACCGCCAACGAATAAGTACTTTCTACCCAAAGCCGCCAATCTGCACTCGAGACAGAAAGTGCCGTCGATGACAACTCGAAATGGCAATGCTTGCGCTGAGTCAAATTCAGGTAGCGTTCGGCGAGCCTGGGATCCATCGCCGAAACAGGTCGAGGTAACCATTAGTCCAACGCAGAGCCTGCAGCGTGAGTGGGCAGGCGCCCTGGGGCAGAGCTAGCAAAAAGTAGACTTGAAGTCATTCCTCTCAACCATGCATTCACTCAATACCGATCAAGCAAGTGCCTATCCGCCGTCAATGGAAAGCTCCCAAACATTCAACCCCGATGATTTCGAGCGGTCCGTCTACCGCATATGTCCCTCTCCACTATCGTCCTTTGATCGTCGTGAGTGTCCCGACAGATTCGTTGGCCGAATTTCAGAACTTGCTGCACTGAGAGACTGGAAAGCCGCGGCAGAGCAACCACCTATTAGGCGCACGGACCTGCCATGCATCGTATTGGTTCTAGAGTCACCACACATCGATGAATATGGGCTCAAGCAACCCTACACGCCCTGGCCCGCAAACGGCGCCACGGGACGCCACATCCGCAAACGCGCCGGATTGCTCGTACCTCCGGGTTGGAATAGCAACGAGACCCAGCTTCATCTGATCAACGCCATCCCCTATCAATGCTCTCTCGGTCAAGCCACTCGGCTTTACAGGAGCAAGGTGTTCCGTGAGGCATGGGACAGCGGAGCGAGGGAGTACTTTCAGGAACGGCTCCAGCAGATTTACCGCAAAGGGGATCTTGTCGTGAACGCGTGCACAGTCGGGAAACCTGGGCCCTTATTGAGAGCGCTCGTCGAAGCCGCGATTGAAGAGGTGTTTCCCCATGCTCTGCGCTCAAGGCGCGAGCACCCTTTCCGATGGATGAGCGATGAAGCAGTGCGTCGAACTTGGCAATGACACACTGACCAGTACATGCTCAAGAGAATCGCCCACCAGCAAGCCGAGAATCTTTGCCAAACTTGCTTCTGGACTGGTCCGAACGCGAGAGTTTGTAGGCCAGGCTGCGGCTGATGGTCACGCGGGTCTTGCTCAAGTACCAACCAGATGAGCATGAACCCGTGGAGCTGATCCAGCGACAGGCACAGGTCTTTGGCGAGGAAGGACTGCGTGAATGACCTGACATATGCAGGAAGGGGCGCTGCACCCCTTCCGACTCCGCGCCTGCCTACGCTGCCACAGCCGCTGCCTTGGAGCACGGACGGCGCCTTCTCTCTGGCAACACCAAGTGGGCACGATAAAACCGCTTTTCATTGGGCAGCATCAAGGTCACCAACGGATCGGGCTTGGTAATGTAGTCGGCCACCGCCTGAAATCCCGCCACCGTTGCCTCATCCAAACGACTAAATACACCTACACCACAGTGACTGAAGCGGTTCTTATAGGGCGCTGCATTACAGTTGAAGTACACACCCATGCCGCCAGTGGTCACCTTGGACCAGTGCTCGCCGATCAGCTTCGCAATGGTCACATCCTGACGCACCATTGCACCGTTGAAGAGTAGCAGCACGTGCATGTGGGCACCCTTCTGAACCCCATATTCGAGCTTGACGACATGGCTCAGATAGCTCGGAAAGTTCACCGTAATGAAGGCCTTGAGAGCCTCCCAATCACCAATGATGCGATCTGTGGAGGCAGATGCATGCTCCTTGCCGTAGCCAAGGTCCAGGCGTAGGACCATAAGTTTCGGGAAGGCTCGCTTGAAAGCAACGAGACGCTGAACCAGGACAGAGCGCTTTCGCTGATGCTCTCGACGTACCGTGTCGAGACGAGCCAAGATCAGTTTGTTCTCCAATAGGCCAACCATCTCTGTGACTAGGCGTCGGGCAAGGCTGATGGCACGCTCTTCGTCAATCAGCACATCAGGGTCCGTGTGGTGACACAAGCGTTCGAACGCCCTAGCGACCCACTGCAGGTAAGGCTGGCGAACCTTAGCGAGGCGATCAAGAGCACCTTGCCACGTCTGACCGAGCAGCAGGCTTGCGAATCTAGAGGCAGTCCGTTCTCCAAGAGGGCTCAATCTCTTTCCCACCATCAACTTGCGCTTATTGCTATTGCCCTTCACTGCAGCTTCATGAAGCTCAGCCATCCATCGAATCTCGATCTCTTCTATTGATCGTGATTTCTGCCCATCGCTGAGTTGGCGATCTATTGCGTTGATCACAATACTTGGCGACGATGTCGAATTTACAGCATTCTCAAAACTGAGCTCCAACCCCTCTTGGAGAGGCAATTTAACAATCGCATTTAGTGAGTCTTTAGCAGAATTACCAGCCACCCTCATCTGACCATTAGCACTCACACAGCCATCATCTATTACATTAATAATATTCATAACATACAATCCAAGCAATTTAACCAATGCCGCCGATATTTTCAAAAAATAACCAAGGGAACTGCAATGAGAATTCCCAACATTGGCAGTATTAGCGCTATTTTTCATCAAATCACTTACATCCGAAATATTCTCAAGCTATCCTGCAAAAGGACACAGGCTGATTGAGCACAAGAAGAAGAGACGCTAACGCTGCTACTAGCAGCGTTAGCAGTCCCCTATCGATCAGATGTAGCCTCAATGGAGCACGACAACCGTGCGGCGTCCACGCGGCTCAGTGTGGACACGGTTCAACCAACAAAGATTATTGATAGCCATCCACATCTTTTCCTTGTGGCGTATCCTGTTCGGCCCATACTGTTTAAGGTGGTTAATATCCACTTCCGTGCGGCGCGTGGTCAGATGATAACGAATCAAGTACTCCTCAAGCAGTTGTCCATACATAGCAGCATTCTCCATAGGATCGTATGGCGTGGATATTTCTTTCATTTCATCCACAAAAAACTGGCAAATATCCCGAGCGGCCTGCAGGGTATCGACTTCAATTTCAGTGGTTCCATTGCAGAAATATTGCAGAAGGGCCGCTACTCTTGAAACGTTTTCCGCGATCTTCGAAGCAAAACCAGGGATATCGTGAAAGAACCGCCCGGGCTGCAAATCCGACTCAATAGCCCTAGCCCTGTCGTACCAAACTTGTGCGGCCTCCGGGGTATATGTGACCACCTTTCGAGGCCTGCGCTCTTTAATCGCGACAACACTTTCGTCCAGCAATTCAGCAGTCCGGGCGTGGAAGACCTCA
>NZ_JBGFFF010000169.1:0-8733 GCF_056175785.1 Acidovorax sp. LjRoot204 | reverse complement strand
CTTTACAGCCCTGCAACACCTTCGGCATTGCCGCGCGCGCCCAAACCCTGGTGCGAGTGCATTCGGTGGACGATCTGCGGGCTGTGCTGGCAGCCCCCCAGCTCGCGCCCGCACCGAAATTTGTGCTGGGCGGCGGCAGCAACATCATCCTGACCGGTGACGTGAAGTCCGTCGTGCTCAAGATGGAAATCAAGGGCCTGCGCCTGGTGGATGAAACGCCCAAGGCCTGGATCGTGGAGGCGGGTGCTGGCGAAGTCTGGCACGAAGCCGTGGCCTGGACGCTGGCGCACGGCTATCCCGGGTTGGAGAACCTGGCCCTTATCCCGGGCACGGTGGGGGCATCGCCCGTCCAGAACATTGGCGCGTATGGCGTGGAGCTGCAGGACCGTTTTGAGTCGCTCGACGCCATTGACCTGGCTACGGGCCAGTCGTTCAGCCTGGATGCCGCGCAATGCGGTTTTGGCTACCGTGATTCCGTTTTCAAGCATGCACCTTCCGAAGCGCAGGACGGCAGCGGGCTGCCGCGCGGCATGGGGCTGGCAGGCCGGGCGGTGATCACCCATGTGCGCTTTCGACTGCCCAAGCCCTGGAAGCCGGTGCTGGGCTACCTGGACCTGGAGCGCCGCCGCACCGAGGCGGGGGTGGAACACCCCAGTGCCCAGCAAATTTTTGACTGGGTCTGCGACATCCGCCGCGCGAAACTACCCGACCCTGCCGTGGTGGGCAACGCGGGCAGCTTCTTCAAGAACCCCACCGTGTCGCCCGACCAGTGCGCCGACATCATCGCCCGCGAGCCCAAGATCGTGCACTACCCCATGCCCGACGGCAGCATCAAGCTGGCTGCGGGCTGGCTGATCGATGCCTGCGGCTGGAAAGGCAAATCCATCGGCAAGGCCGGGGTGTACGAGAAGCAGGCCCTCGTGCTGGTCAACCGGGGGCAGGGCGCTGACAGCGTGACAGGGGGCGAGGTGATGACCCTGGCCAAGGCCATCCAGACGAGCGTGTACGAGCGCTTTGGCATCCGGCTGGAGCCCGAGCCGGTGGTCGTGTAGCGCGAAGTCTGAGGCGACCGCTGCGCCTCGAAAGGGCCGGTGTCGCGCCTGGTACGAGACCCCAACAAAAAAGCCACCCCAAGGGTGGCTTTTGCTCATCTATTGATAGCTGGAGAGGCAGTTTTCACTAGCGCTACCAGCCATTTTTGCTCCAAATGAGCCGCCAAGCTGATCCCAGTGGCAACCTGGGAGGCTTGGGGCCCATGGGGCGAGTGCTGCCTTACTTGCGGTCGTTGTCCAGCTGCGCCAGGGCTGCATTGCCTCCCAGCGACAGCAGGCCCGCCCGCGAGTACACACCCAGCTTGCCGCGCGTGTCCGAGATGTCCAGGTTGCGCATGGTCAGCTGGCCAATGCGGTCCAGCGGGCTGAACGGCGCGTCTTCCACCTTCTCCATCGACAGGCGCTCGGGTGCGTAGGTCAGGTTGGGCGACTCGGTGTTCAGCAGCGAATAGTCGTTGCCACGGCGCAGTTCCAGTGTCACGGTGCCGGTCACGGCGCGGGCCACCCAGCGCTGGGCGGTTTCGCGCAGCATGATGGCCTGGGGGTCGAACCAGCGGCCCTGGTACAGCAGGCGGCCCAGCTTCAGGCCATTCATGCGGTACTGCTCGATGGTGTCTTCGTTGTGGATGCCGGTCACCAGGCGCTCGTAGGCGATGTGCAGCAGCGCGAGGCCGGGGGCTTCGTAGATGCCGCGGCTCTTGGCTTCGATGATGCGGTTTTCGATCTGGTCGCTCATGCCCAGGCCGTGGCGGCCACCGATGCGGTTGGCTTCAAGGATCAGCTCGACGGGGTCGTTGAACTCCTTGCCGTTCAGCGCCACGGGCTGGCCTTCGTTGAAGGTCACGGACACTTCCTCGGCCTTCACTTCGACCTCGGGCTTCCAGAACGCCACACCCATGATGGGGTTGACGATGCGGATGCCGCTGGACAGGAACTCCAGGTCCTTGGCCTCGTGGGTGGCGCCCAGCATGTTGCTGTCGGTGCTGTAGGCCTTCTCGGCGCTCATCTTGTAGCCAAAGCCGGCCTGCGTCATGAACGCCGACATTTCGGCGCGGCCGCCCAGCTCGTCGATGAACAGTTGGTCCAGCCACGGCTTGTAGATCTTGAGCGAGGGGTTCGTCAGCAGGCCGTAGCGGTAGAAGCGCTCGATGTCGTTGCCCTTGAAGGTCGATCCGTCGCCCCAGATGTTGACGTCGTCCTCCTTCATCGCGGCCACCAGCATGGTGCCGGTGACGGCGCGGCCCAGGGGGGTGGTGTTGAAGTAGGTCAGGCCGCCGGTGCTGATGTGGAAGGCGCCAGCCTGCAGGGCGGCGATGCCTTCGTGGGCCAGTTGCGTGCGGCAGTCCACCAGGCGGGCCTTCTCGGCGCCGTACTCCATGGCCTTGCGCGGGATGGCGTCGTAGTCGGGCTCGTCGGGCTGACCCAGGTTGGCGGTGTAGGCGTAGGGCACGGCGCCCTTGAGCTTCATCCAGTGCAGTGCGGCGCTGGTGTCCAGGCCGCCGGAGAAGGCGATGCCGACCTTTTGGCCGAGGGGGAGGTTCTGGAGGATGGTTGCCATGGAGTCTTCTTCAAAAATGATAGCTGCCAGCGCATTGTGTACTAGCGCTAGAGGCCAAAATCAATAAAATTTCAGCCCGAACATCTCAGCCGAAATGGCAGATGTAGTGGTAGGCCTCGGTCACGCGGATGTCGAACTTGGAGTTGCCGGGCACGCTGAACTTCTCGCCTGCGGACGATTTCACCCATGCATCGGTACCGGCCAGCTTGTATTCGCACGAGCCCGCCACGCATTCCATGATTTCAGGGGCGCCGGTGTTGAACGTGAGCGTTGCGGGCAGCACCACGCCCACCGACTTCTTCGTGCCGTCCGGGAAGGTGATGCCGTGGCTCACGCACTTGCCGTCAAAGTACACATTGGCCTGGGTGGTGACGGACACGCCGTCGATTTTTTCGGTGGTCATGGATGCGCGGGTAGGAATGGAGGAAACCCGCGATTTTAGGGCAGGGTGCTGACGCATTGGGCTGTGCGAACCAACGAAACCCATGCCCGCCGCCGCTTGCACCAAGAAAAAGAGCCCCGAAGGGCTCTTTGTTCACTGGCTTGTGCGGCTATGCCGCCAGCCTTCAACGCCAGTAAGGGTTGCGGTGGTGCGGGTAGTAGGGGCGGCCGCTGTCGTAGCCGTATTCAATCACCGTCACCGGGGGCGTCACATAGGTGGGGGGCGCCTGGTACACCGGCTGCACGGGGTAGGTGGAGGTCACCACACCCGGTTGGCTGTAAACACCCTGGGCCGCATACGGGTCGGGTTGTGTGGAATAGGTCTGGCCAGCGGGCTGYACGTTCACCGGGATCCAGCGGCCTGGGTCGTTCTGGGTGCGGGTGGTGTACTGGCGGCCTGCGTATTCATACACCACGTTGTAGCCTACGGTACGGTTTTCGTAGTACGTCTCGGTGGAGCAACGCTGCACGTTCTGGTACTGCGGCTGGCCGTTGCCCTCGATCTGGTTGCCTACTACGGCGCCACCCAGCACCCCGATGGCGGTGGCTGCTGCGCGACCGCTGCCCTTGCCGATGGTATTGCCCACCGCGCCCCCGGCAATCGCGCCAATCACAGCGCCGGCGCCCGTCGTGCGGTTGCCGTTGTAGACGGTCTCGTTGCCACACACCTGCTGCGGAACGCCGACCTGCTGAATGATGGGCGTGGCAGACAGCACACGGCCTTGTTCCTGAGCGCTGGCCACTACGGCGACGGCTGCCAGGGCAGAAAAAATGACGATCTTTTTCATGGAGAAACTCCTTTCGGGTCGGTACATAACGCACCAGACTGCAGAAAAGTTTAGGCCCGCAAGGTCAATTCGGGGCCCGGACGCCGTAAATCTGCGTAAAGATTTGTGCGATTTTCCCGCGTTCCCCGTCCCAAGTCAGCCCTTGGATGCGCCATTCGGCCCGCCAGGCCACTGCTCCGGCACAAATCCGACGGTCACATGCAGGCCTTGGGCGTCCTGCCACTGCACCACGGGGCGCTTGATCACACTGGGTTGTTGCTGCATCAGCGCACTGGCGCTCGCGTCGTCCTGCACCGATGCCTGTGTGGCTGCGTCCAGCTTGCGCCAGGTGGTCCCTTGACGATTGACCAGCTTCTGCCAGCCCACGGCCTTCAGCCAGCCAGGGAGCAGCTCGGTGGGAACGCCTTGCTTTTTGAAGTCATGAAACTGGACTTCCAGCCCTTGTTCTGCAAACCAGGCGCGGGATTTTTTGACGGTATCGCAGTTGGGGATGCCGTAGACGGTGATGGCGGTATTCATGCCGCGCATCATCCTCGAAATCGCGGGGGTGAATGCTGGCTCGGCGACAATCCCCGGCTGTATGCAAACCAAACCCCACACCCTGGAAGGCTGGCTGCGCCATTGCGAGCAGCTGCACCCCCGCAACATTGATATGGGCCTGGATCGGGTCGCCGAAGTCGCCCGCCGCATGGCGCTGCGGTTCGAGTGCCCGGTGATCACGGTGGCGGGCACCAACGGAAAAGGATCGACCTGCGCCATGCTCGAAGCGGTGGCGCTGCAGGCGGGTTATCGCACCGGCGTCTACACCTCACCGCATTTGGTGCACTTTGAGGAGCGCTGCCGTGTGCATGGCGAAATCGTGTCGGCGGCGGACCTGGTACCCCATTTCGAGGCGGTGGAGAGCGCCAGAACCCAGAACGGCAACGAGGTGTCTCTCACGTACTTTGAGTTCACCACCCTGGCCATCCTGCGGTTGATGAGCCATGCGTTGCTGGATGTGGCAATTCTCGAAGTCGGCCTCGGAGGACGTCTGGATGCCACGAACGCGATCGACACCGACTGCGCCATCATCACCAGCATCGATATCGACCACACAGAATTTCTGGGCCCGGACCGCGAGAGCATTGGCCGCGAAAAGGCGGGCATCATGCGCACGGGGCGCCCAGCCATCGTGAGCGATCCCATGGCGCCGCAGAGCGTGGTCGACCACGCGCGGGAGATCGGCGCCGATTTGTGGAGTTTCGGGCGCGATTTCAATTTCTCGGGCGACAAGCAGCAGTGGAGCTGGGCTGGCCGGGGGCGGCGCTATGCCGGGCTGGCCTACCCATCGTTGCGGGGGGCCAACCAGCTGGTGAACGCCTCGGGCGTGCTCGCCGCTTTTGAGGCATTGCGCGATCGGCTGCCGGTGACCGCCCAGGCCGTGCGCAACGGCATGGCCATGGTGGAGTTGCCGGGACGCTTTCAGATTGTGCCGGGGCAACCGACCCTGGTGCTGGATGTGGCGCACAACCCGCACTCCGTGGCGGCGCTCACGGCCAACCTGGATGCGATGGGGTTCTTCCCCGTCACCCACGCGGTGTTTGGCGCCATGGCGGACAAGGACCTGGCGCCCATGCTGGCCAAGGTCGGGCCTCTGGTGGATCGTTGGTATTTCACCGATCTGCCCACTCCGCGCGCTGAGTCGGCCACCGTGTTGCAGCAGAAGTGGAATGCCGTGCATATGGTGGCGGGCGGTCGCCGGGACGTTGCATCCAGCTTGCATGCCGACCCACTGCAGGCCTTGCAGGCGGCGGTGGCCGCCGCAGACCCCGCTGATAGAATCGTGGTCTTTGGCTCGTTCTACACGGTGGGTGGGGTGTTGATCAATGGAACACCCCGCTTGCACGCCAAACATATGGGCGCTTGAGCGCCTCACGAGTCCTTAGTCCATGGCATTTTTCAAGTTCCGGTGGCCCGGTCAGGGTGAGCAGCAACAGGCCGAAAAGCCGTCCAAGCGCCCGCGCACACCACAGGCTGAGAGCATCGAAGTGATGCGCCGCCGCGCCCGGCACCGTTTGATCGGCGCTGCAGTGCTGGTACTGGTGGGGGTCATCGGGTTTCCGTTGCTGTTTGATACCCAGCCACGGCCTATCCCTGTGGACATTCCCATCGAGATCCCAGACCGCAACAAGGTGGCTCCCCTGGTGGTGCCTGCACCAGTGGCTGAAACTATTGCTGCCAAGCCTGCTGCACCCTCCACCCCAGAACCAGCCCCGACGGCTGCTGCGCAGCGGCCTGCGCCTTCGCGCACTGCCGCAGCCAATGGCTTGGCAGACGGTGAAGAACTGGTGCCTAGCGCTCGTACAGCAGCGGCCAAACCTGCGCCAGCCCCAGCGGTTGCCCCCCCAAAGCCCGAGGTGAAACACGAGGCCAAGCCGCCTGCTGCTCCCGCACCTTCTCCCGTCCCTGAACCCAAGCCTGCACGTGCTGACGATTCGGCACGAGCCCGCGCCCTGTTGGAAGGCCGCAGCACCGAGGCGCCAGCCGCCGCCAGTGCCGAGGAAGCGCGCTTCATCGTGCAGGTGGGGGCGTTTGCTGATGCCGAAAAGGCCCGCGAAGCACGCACGAAGGTGGAACGGGCGGGTCTCAAGACCTATACGCAGGTGGTGGACACCAAGGACGGAAAGCGCACCCGGGTGCGCGTGGGTCCGTTCACCAACCGGGCAGAGGCAGACAAGGCGGCGGCGCGCATCAAGGCGCTGGACCTGTCGGCGTCGGTGCTCACCCTGTAAACATTGATCAGGCTGCCGCTTGTCCATGGCTGCGTTGGATTGGGTGTTTGTGGCCGTGTTGCTGGCCTCCATGCTGATAGGTGCCTGGCGCGGACTGGTGTTTGAGGTGCTGTCGGTGCTGGGCTGGGTGGCGTCTTTTTTTGTGGCGCAATGGTTTGCGGCCGATGCAGCAGCCTTGTTGCCCATGGGTGGGTCGGGCGAGTCGCTGCGGTATGCAGCCGGTTTTGTCGTGGTGTTTGTGGCTTCGGTTTTTGCCTGTGGTTTTCTGGCATGGCTGGCCAAGAAGCTGGTGGAAGCTGTAGGGCTGCGCCCGGCGGACCGCACCCTCGGCGCTGTTTTTGGTGTGTTGCGCGGCCTCGTTTTGTTGCTTGCTGTGGCCGTGGTGGCTGGCATCACCCCCGTGCACGAGGCACAGTGGTGGCAGGAGTCGCGGGGCGCGCCGGTCTTGGCCGAAGTGCTCAAGGGGTTGAAACCGGCGCTGCCGGACGAATTTGGAAGGCATCTGCCTTCGTGAGATCGAAGCGGTAGCGGCCAGAAGCTGCTGCCGTTGGATGACCGCGGGGCTGTTCCCGCAAACGGATGGAATACAACTATGTGTGGAATCGTCGGCGTCGTCAGTCCTGCGCCCGTCAATCAGCTGATTTATGACGCTTTGCTGCTCTTGCAGCATCGTGGCCAGGATGCTGCTGGCATCGTGACCCAGCAGGGCCGCAAATTCTTCATGCACAAGGCCAAGGGCATGGTGCGCGACGTTTTTCGCACGCGCAACATGCGCGCTCTGCCGGGCAATGTGGGGCTGGGCCAGGTGCGTTACCCCACCGCCGGCAACGCCTACAGCGAAGAAGAGGCGCAACCGTTTTACGTCAATGCCCCGTTCGGCATCGTGTTGGTGCACAACGGTAATCTGACGAACGCCCGCGAACTGCGCACCGAGCTGTTCCAGACGGACCACCGCCACACCAACACGGAAAGTGATTCGGAAGTCCTTCTGAACGTGTTTGCGCACGAACTCGAACGCGCCACGCGGGGCGTGCCTCTGCAGCCCGAGGACGTTTTCACTGCCGTGCGTGCGGTGCACAAGCGCATCAAGGGTTCCTATGCTGTGATCGCGCTGATCGCMGGCCACGGYCTGCTGGCCTTCCGCGACCCSYACGGCATCCGCCCGCTGKSCATGGGCCGCAGCSMSGACGGCACCGTGATGGTGGGCAGTGAGTCGGTGGCGCTGGAGGGCACCTCCCATGTGTTCGAGCGCAACATCAATCCGGGCGAAGCGATTTTCATCACGCTGGACGGACAGGTTCACGCCAGCCAGTGTGCAGAGAATCCGCAGCTCAACCCTTGCATCTTTGAGTTTGTGTACCTTGCGCGGCCCGATTCGGTGCTTGACGGCATCTCGGTCTACCAGGCCCGTCTGAACCTGGGTGAAGCCTTGGCCAAGCGTGTGGTGTCCACCGTGCCGCCCAACGAGATCGATGTGATCATCCCCATCCCCGAGTCCAGCCGCCCCAGCGCTACCCAGCTGGCACATCTGCTCGGCGTCCCGTACCGGGAAGGTTTCGTCAAGAACCGCTACGTGGGCCGCACCTTCATCATGCCCGGGCAGGGCGTGCGCAAAAAGTCGGTGCGCCAGAAGCTCAATGTGATTGGCAGCGAATTCAAAGGCCGCAACGTGCTGCTGGTGGATGACTCTATTGTGCGCGGCACCACCAGCCGCGAGATCGTGCAGATGGCACGCGACGCGGGGGCCCGCAAGGTGTACTTGGCCAGCGCGGCGCCRCCCGTGCGCTACCCCAACGTGTATGGCATCGACATGCCTACCAGCAGCGAACTGGTGGCGCATGGCCGCACGGTGGAAGAGATTCGCCAGGCCATCGGCTGCGACGCTCTCATCTATCAGGATGTAGATGGCATGAAGAGGGCTGTGGGTGCGCTCAACAGTGCGATTGTCGGGTTCGATGCGTCGTGTTTTGACGGCGTGTACGTGACGGGTGACATCACTGCGGAAGGGATTGCCAGCCTGAATGAGGGGCGTGTAGGTGCAGAGGAGGGCGAGGAAGATACCTCGCGCCTTGCTTTGCCCAATGCGCAGGAAGCGTAGCCAAGGGCTTGCGCAGCCACCGCAG
>NZ_JBGFFF010000168.1:0-8755 GCF_056175785.1 Acidovorax sp. LjRoot204 | reverse complement strand
GCTGCTGGTGATCCTCATCTTTCTGATGCTCACCACCACCTACAGCAAGTTCACGGAGCTGCAACTTACCCTGCCCGTGGCCGATGCCGAGCARCAGCGCGACCATCCCAAGGAAGTGATCGTGTCGGTGGCCGCAGACGGCCGTTACGCCGTCAACAAGACCGGCGTGGAAGGCAAGAGTGTGGATGCCATCGCCCAGGCTCTGCGCAGTGCTGCCACCGCAGGCCGCGACAGCGTGGTCATCATCAGCGCCGACGCCATGTCGCCACACCAGTCCGTGGTCACTGTGATGGAAGCCGCGCGCCGCGTGGGCCTCACGCAGATCACGTTTGCCACGCAGTCGTCCGCGTCGGGACGCGCGGCCAGCCGCTGACGGGCATGGCCGCTTCCGGGCCGCAGCCGCCCCGGGCTTCGGCCCCGCAGGTCTCTCCGCCCACGGCCGAACAACGGCTTCACAACATCTGGCAGTCTCGGGGTCCAGCGGCTTGGGCACTGTGGCCCGTCTCCCTGATGTATAGCGCGTTGGTGGCGCTGCGCCGCTGGCTGTATGGCAGGGGCTGGCTTCGCTCCGAACACCCGGGCCGCCCCGTCATCGTGGTGGGCAACGTGATTGCCGGAGGCGCCGGCAAGACCCCGGTAGTCATCGCACTCGCCAAACACCTGCAGGCGTGCGGTCTGCGCGTGGGCGTGATTTCGCGCGGCTATGGCCGCAGCACGCACGACTGCCGTGCGGTGCTGCCTGACAGCCTGGCCAGTGAGGTGGGCGACGAGCCCGCCCTGATTGCCCGCAGCGTGGCGGCGGGTGGCACAGTGCCTGTGTTTGTGGCCCCGCGCCGCATCGCTGCCGCACGCGCGCTGCTGGCCGCGCACCCTGACACCGACGTTCTCATTTGCGATGACGGCTTGCAGCACCTGGCGCTGCAGCGGGACTTGGAGATCTGCATCTTCAATGACCAGGGCATCGGCAACGGATTTCTGCTGCCTGCCGGCCCGCTGCGGGAGCCCTGGCCCCGCGCCGTGGACATCGTGCTGCACGCAGGCAGTGCGCCGCCGCGCGGGACCACGGCGCCTGCATTTGAGCTGCAGCGTAGCCTGGCGCCCTATGCCCTGCGGTCGAACGGCCAGCAGGTGCCACTGGCCCAATTGCAGGGGCAACCGCTGCATGCGGTGGCAGCCGTGGCCAGACCCAGCGAGTTTTTTGCCATGCTGCGCACCCAGGGCCTGGCGCTGGAGCGCACCGAGGCCCTGCCAGATCACTATGATTTTGATAGCTGGCAGCGCATATCCGACCAGCGTATGCAGCTTGTTTGCACTGAAAAAGACGCCGTCAAGCTCTGGACCCGCCATCCCGACGCACTGGCTGTTCCCCTGGTCGCGCAGATGGACCCGCAATTTTTTACCGTCCTCGATGCCTGGCTCCATCGAGTTGCGACCGGCCCAGGAGCCCAAAGGCCGCCGCTATCATCTGCCCCTGCCTGAACGAACCCTCCCGGAAAGCTCCTCCCCCATGGACCCCAAACTGCTTGAACTGCTGGTCTGCCCCGTCACCAAAGGACCCCTGACCTATGACCGCGAGGCGCAGGAACTCGTCTCGCGCAGCGCGCGGCTGGCCTACCCGGTGCGCGACGGAATTCCGGTGTTGCTGGAAAACGAAGCACGCACCCTGACCGACGAGGAACTGGAGCAGTGAGCGCACCCGTGCCCGCCGTAGCCCACACCCCCTTCACCGTGCTGATCCCGGCACGCATGGCTTCAAGCCGCTTGCCAGACAAGCCTCTAGCCGACATTGCGGGCCTGCCCATGGTGGTGCGCGTGGCCCAGCGTGCTGCGCAGAGCGCCGCAACCCGCGTCGTGGTGGCCGCCGACGATGCCCGCATCCTGCAAGCCTGCGCAGTGCATGGCGTAGATGCCGTCATGACGCGCGCCGACCACGCCAGCGGCAGCGACCGGCTGGCCGAGGCCTGCATACAGCTGGGGCTGGACGGCGACGACATCGTGGTCAATGTTCAGGGTGACGAGCCGCTGATAGACCCCGGCCTCATCAATGCCGTGGCAAGCCTGCTGCAAGACCGAGATGGAAAGCGCCCCGAAGCCAGCATGGGCACCGCTGCCCATGCCATTGCGTCCCTGGCCGACCACACCAACCCCAATGTGGTGAAGGTGGTGCTGGACGCGCGGGGTCTGGCCCATTACTTCAGCCGTGCACCCATCCCTTTTGGCCGCGACCACGCGGGCACGGCCTGGTGGGAGGGCGCGGCACAGGCCGCACAGCCCGGCGTCAAGGCACTGCAAGGCTTTGCACCGCTGCGGCACGTGGGCATCTACAGCTATCGCGCAGGGTTCTTGCGGAAATTTCCGCAGCTGGCGCCAGCACCGACCGAGGCGGTGGAGGCCCTGGAGCAGCTGCGCGCACTCTGGCATGGCCACCACATCGCCGTGCACTTGGCAGACGCGGCGCCCGGCCCTGGCGTGGATACGCCGGAGGACCTGGAGCGGGTGCGCGCGCTGTTTCGCTGAAAGCTCTCTGGCGCCGCCGTGCGGTGTGCACTGCGGGCGCATTTCAACGCACTGGGGACGTACAGCGGGGCTCCATGGTGCACACGTGGAGGCGCCGACCTAGAAACGGTCACCCATGTAAGTCAGCGCAAGGTGGTCACATGCTATCCTCAACTGTAACGAGAGCACCGCATCCCGGGCGCACAGAACGGCTTCAGGCGCCCTTCGAACGTCCCCGCCAGCGGCGCCACCCGATTTCTAACCTTCGAGGACATCCATGAGACTGATTCTGTTGGGCGCGCCTGGCGCCGGAAAGGGCACGCAAGCCACGTTCATCTGCCAGAAGTACGGCATCCCCCAGATCTCCACCGGCGACATGCTGCGCGCAGCGGTCAAGGCCGGCACCCCCCTGGGCCTGCAGGCCAAGGCAGTGATGGATTCGGGCGCCCTGGTCAGTGACGACATCATCATCGGTCTCGTCAAGGAGCGCATCACGCAGGCAGACTGTGCCAACGGCTTCCTGTTCGACGGTTTCCCCCGCACCATTCCCCAGGCCGACGCCATGAAGGCCGCAGGCGTCAAGCTGGACTATGTGCTCGAAATCGATGTGCCCTTTGACGCCATCATTGAGCGCATGAGCGGCCGCCGCTCGCATCCCGCCAGCGGCCGCACCTACCACGTCAAGTTCAACCCCCCCAAGGTGGAAGGCAAGGACGACGTGACCGGCGAAGAACTGATCCAGCGCGAAGACGACAAGGAAGAAACCGTCAAGAAGCGCCTGCAGGTCTACAGCGACCAGACGCGCCCCTTGGTGGATTACTACAGCAACTGGGCCAAGGATGAACCCGCTGTAGCGCCCAAGTACCGCGCCATCAGCGGCACCGGCAGTGTGGACGAGATCACCGCACGCGCGCTGCAGGCGCTGGCCAGCTGATACATTGAACCAGGAGCAAAAAACCGCCTGACACACGTTGGGCGGTCAAGCCCCATCAAAGCGACGCACCGCACCAGGGCGTCGCTTTTTTCATGGGCCGCCTTGAAGCACGGCAGCCGCGACAGGCGCCTGCTGCGGGCGTGTGCGTTGACTCAGGCAGGACTGGACCGCAGGCCGTAGGCTTTGCCGTCCACAAACAGGTACTCGGCGCGCAGTACCGCCTCGCCCTTTTCGTCCCGCAGGCCAAAACCCACGACTGATACGGCGGTGCCTGGCTTGATCTCTGGCACCTGCCACGCCTGCATGCGGGTCAAAGGCGCCAGCTCAATCTCCCAGACGCGGTCCTTGCGGGTGGGGAGCACCGTTTTGGCCAGCAGCGCGCGGCCATCCACGGGCGCTGTCTGCGCAGGGATGGCACGTTGCGCAAGGTCCGCTGGCAACCGGAGCGCTGCGGGCGGTTCCAGCTCCAGCTCTGCGTGTGGGTTTTGCCAGCGCACTTTGCGCACTGTGCCCTCCAGATACAGCGGTCGGTCTGCATCGAAACTGCTCCAGCCATGGTGGGCGTTCACCCCCAAAGGCAAGGCACTGGCGGCGATCAGCACATGGCGACGTTGCAGGCTCATACAGACTCCTGATGAAAAGGGGGCGATCTCAAAGATACGCAATCCAGCGGCCACAAGCCACCACCGCCAGCCACACCATGGTGGATGCCAGCATCTGAAGGCGGGCCAGCCCATCCAGGCGCGTGAGGGAATCACGTGCATGGAACCACGCCGCATTACAGCCCGCAAGCATTAACAACAGCATCTTCAAGGTAAAAGCGCGGTTGCTGAGCAACTCTGATGGCTGGGTAGCAAACATCAACAGACCCGACGCTGCCGCCAATCCAAAGCCACACCCGGCCAAAGTCAGCCCCAGCCGGGCGAGGTCTTTCATCGGCAAGGCCGCACCGCGCCCAAACACCCGCAACTCCAGCAACACCAGATTGCCCAGCAACAGCGCAATGCCCACAATGTGGACGACTTCGAGCGCGGGGTAAGCCCAGGCGTGTGTCTTGAGTGCGGTGAACACGGCTGGCAGTCCTTTTCGATCAATCCGCCCGCAGCAAATCAAGCATCAGAGCGACCCGCGCCTTGACTGGCGACAGGCCTTGCGAGGCAGGCAGCGCATCACCCGGCTTGGGTAGCACCTGTCCCTCGGCGCAGCGGGTGGAGCGCACCACCCGCACCCCGGCTTTCTGCGCGCGCACCAGGGCAGCCTCCAGATCGTGGTGGATCGTGCCATTGCCGGTGCAGGCCACCACCAGGCCCTGCACGCCCTCTCGCACCAGCGCATCTACCGCCCTGCCCGATGCCCCAGCATGGTTCATGACGATTTCCACCCACGGCCAAGCCCCAGCGTTCACTATATTATTCATAGCGCTATCGGCATGATTGACATGCGCTACCGGGCTATTGCATGCCCAGCGGACCACGCACTCTTCCACCCATCCCAAAGGACCGGTCTCGCCCGAGCTGAAGGCATTGACGCGGTAGGGATGCACCTTTTGCACATACCGTGCGCCATGCACTTCACCCGCCGCAACAGCCAGCACACCTGTGGCACTGGGTGCCAATACCGTTGCCACAGCGTCCAGCAGATTCTGGGGTCCATCGGGGGTCAGGGCTGTGGCGGGCCGCATGGCGCAGGTCAGCACCACGGGCTTGCGCGCATACAGCACCTCGTGCAAAAACCACGCGGTCTCTTCCAGGGTGTCCGTGCCATGGGTGATGACCACACCTCTCACCTCCGGGTCGCTCAAATGGTGCGCGCACCGCAGAGCCAGCGTGCGCCACACCTCGCAATCCATGTCCTTGCTGTCGATCTGCGCCACCTGCTCAGCAGCCAAGGCGCCCCCTGGCAATGCCTGCAGGCCTGGCACGGCCGTCAGAAGTTGCTCCACCCCCACCTGGGCAGCGGTGTAGCCGATGTTGTCTCCCGCCTGTGCAGAGGTGCCCGCAATCGTGCCACCGGTGCCCAAAACCACAATTTTTTGCCCACTCACTTGCATACTCCGAAAAACTGGTGAAAAATACAGTTACTGGATTAAAAAACAGTTGTTCGCCACTGTAACCGCCTGCACCGGAAACCACCATGCTCGACAACCCCAAACTCACCGCCCGCCAGCAGCAGATTCTGGAYYTSATCCAGASCGCCATCGCMCGCACCGGCGCGCCKCCCACCCGCGCAGAAATCGCGGCCGAGCTGGGTTTCAAGTCAGCCAACGCGGCCGAAGAGCACCTGCAGGCCCTGGCCCGCAAAGGGGTGATCGAACTGGTCAGCGGCACCTCGCGCGGCATCCGCTTGCGCGGAGACACAGTGCGCTCCATCAACGCAGCCCGTGGCAACCAATTCAGTCTGCCCATCCCGGGTCTGTCGCAGCTGGTCTTGCCCCTGGTAGGTCGGGTGGCTGCGGGGTCGCCCATTCTCGCGCAGGAACATGTGGACCAGACCTACAGTGTGGAAAACAGCCTCTTCCAACACAAGCCCGACTACTTGCTCAAGGTGCGGGGCATGTCCATGCGCGACGCCGGCATCATGGACGGTGACTTGCTCGCCGTGCAGTCCACCCGTGAGGCTCGCAATGGTCAGATCATCGTGGCCCGCCTGGGCGATGATGTCACCGTCAAGCGACTTCGCCGCACGGCCACTGCCATCGAGTTGCTGCCCGAAAACCCCGACTATCCCGTGATCGTGGTGCAGCCTGGCGAGCCTTTCGAAATCGAAGGACTGGCAGTGGGACTTATCCGCAACACCATGCTGATGTAGCGTGTGCCCCAGGGGCCGCACCGTGGGTGGCGGGCGTTTGGTGAACGGATACAACCGATTCACCAGCCCTGCGGTGCAGGTCCCGTTGAATGCCAAGGCCTCTCAGGCAATGCTTGATGGATCGGCGGAGCAGCTGTCTGCACGGTCGAGGGATCAACTCGCACTGCGTCTGTCTGCACTGGTGTTCGACCACTTTGCAATCCTGCCTATGTTCAACCCCCGACTTTCGGAGTTTTCACATGGGAATTGCTTTGTTCACCCTGTCTGCTGTGCAGAACCCTCTTCGCAGTCTTAAAAAGCTGCTTGCCAACCCAGCCAGTGCACCCAAAGACCGACTGGACCTGCAGGCACTGCCAGTCGGCATGAGACGTGCCAGGCCAGGCAACGCCCCAGCATCGGCCTCCCGCAGCGACGAAGCCCAAGCCCTGGTTCCCAGCAACTCCACAGAGCCCCAGGCACAACGTCCATTGCGCGGAAATTGGCCCTTTACCGCCAAACCTCCAGTACGAACGCCAGAAAGCCCGACCAGATCCGCTGCCACCCACCGCTCCTTCCTGCCAACACACATGGCCGGCAGCAAACGACAGGCCTTTTTGGCGTCAGTGGGTGCAGACCACTGCCCACCACAATCCACCCGGGTGCTGCGCCGGGCCTCTGACACAGGCACCTGCCGCCTGGTAATTGCTGGCCGCATGGCCGATGTGTGCGCAGAGCTGGACCGCCTGGCAGCATCCGAGGCGCTCCGGGCCTGATTCGCAAAGCGCAGCAGGCGGCACGAGCGCCAAGCCCTCTTCTACGCCCCGCGCACCAGGGCTGCGGCAATGTCGGGCAGTGCTCGATCCGCAAACGTCTAACACCGGGGCACCGGCAGGTCCAAAAATCCGCACCGAGCTGCAGCAGTCGTGGTGCATGGCACTCTCTGAATGCGGACTTCCGTGCACGCGCAGTGCAAGAAGTACGTCTGCGGGGCCCATGCAGCACTCAGTCACCAAAAAACCGCAGGCTTTGGTATGCCCAGCACGGCCCCTGTGGCATTCCCCTGCGCCCGTCAAGGCACAATGTCGGCATGAATATTGTGATCCTTGATTCCCATATTCTCCAATGAGTTTCTGAATCAACTCTCATAACCTACGCCATTACCTACGCTGCATTTTATGTTCTGCGAAGTCACTCCACTGCGCGCCAAAGGCCTGCGCCTGCGCCCCGACGAATGGCCCGAGCCATCGCGCGGGCTCCTGCGCATGAGTCACATGTCCTATGACCAGTGCGCGGCCAGGCGCACCGTGCGGCGCGTGGATCTGCTGGGGGAGTGGGTGTCGCACCCTGTCACCCTGATGCTTCTTTTTGAGCCCGATTTTGTGGATGTGGTGGGCGACGGCTTTCTGCTGCGCGGGCATGTCGTGGACTCCAGCAGCGGGCGGAGCTATGAACACGAACAGCTGTGGCTGGTGCGGCCGTGCGGCGACCCGGCAGCGCCACCGCTGCCCAAGTTCGACGCACGCAAATGGATGAAGAAGCTGCCGGTGGAAGAGCGCACCGGCAAAGAACCCTCAGTGAGCGAGCAATGGCACAAGACCCACGTCAAAACCTGATCCCCTACCCCACCCTGCTGCGCACGCCGACCTGGTATGGCGGCATGCCAGACGAGCTGGTGTTGCCGCTGGAGGCTGCGGCCTACCTGGTGGAGCAGGTGGAGCCCGACCGCTGGACAGTGACGGTGAAGCACACAGGCGAGGTGCTGTATCGGGGGATTGGGCCGGTGGAGGTTATTGAGTCACCGGCGCCGTTTTAGTCGGCTTTCGCCACTAATCAATTAAATCACCACACGTGACATTCCAATTTTCCACATTGCGTAAGCAACAACAATCAGACCGCAAAGGAAAAAAGCAAATGACGCCCAACCTAATAACCAAGGAATACTAGCCTGCTTGTCAGTGTTTTCCACATCCTTTTGCAGAGCTTCGGACCAGCTTAACTCTCCGCTGTAATACTTCTCCATTAAGCTATTCCACCCCATGAAGAMGGTGTTTGTCCTATGGATTGAATGAGCTCGACCAACTCCAACCAAAACAAGTCCCAGCACAAATATTAGAAGTGCAACATAGCTCCATACAGCTGATCGGTACTCTTGAACGGCACCAATAAAGCCTATCATTCCAGCAACAGCCCCACCATTGACCGCTAGCAAATACTGCCATACGCCTTCATGAGCACCAGATGTCAAAGTCACCAATTGGTCAAATCTTGAGTTATGGTGGTGCCATCGAAATTCCGCCATTTCAGCTGTCGCACCACGAACGTGGTCGTATGGATATTTATTTGACTCTGTATTCATTCTAAAAATATAGCCTAATTTTGAGAAAAAATGAATCGAAAATTTTGAGCTAGTCAATCCGAGGCAGCGGTTCGTCATCCCTTTGCGGGATAGCCTGCCGCTGCACCCGCTCCTGCAGCTCCCTGGCCAGCTCGCGCTGGTCTCGGAGCTGTTTGTCTTTCTGGGCCTTGACGGACTTGCCG
>NZ_JBGFFF010000167.1:0-8831 GCF_056175785.1 Acidovorax sp. LjRoot204 | reverse complement strand
GTACCTGGCACTCAAGGGCATACAGCCCCACGGCGCCCGGTGTGATGGGCTCCTGCTGGTGATCCCGCTTCGTGATGTGGATGGCACCCTGCACAGCCTGCAGACCATTGCGCCCGATGGCGATAAGCGATTCCTGCCCGGCGGGCGGGTGGCGGGCTGCTATCACTCCATGGGCAAGCCCCAAGGCGTGCTGCTAGTGTGCGAGGGCTTCGCCACCGGTGCCAGCATCCATGAGGCCACAGGGCACGCGGTGGCAGTGGCTTTCAACGCAGGCAACCTGCTGTCCGTGGCCCAGGCACTGCACGGCAAATACCCGGCGCTACGCATCATCGTGGCCGCCGACGATGACTGGCACACCGATGGAAACCCCGGCCTGACCAAAGCCAGCGCGGCGGCGCAAGCGGTGGGCGGCTACCTCACAAAACCCCACTTTGGCGACAGCCGCCCAGAGAAGGCGACGGACTTTAACGACCTGCACCAACTGCTGGGGCTGGACGCGGTGAAGGCGTGCATTGATGGTGCTGCGACGGCACCCACCGACAGCGGCTGGCCTGACCCGGTGCCCCTGCCGAGTGGCCTGCCAGCCGTGGCGCCGTTTGATGCCGAGCTGCTGCCCGAGGCCCTGCGCGGCTGGGTGGCCGACATTGCGGACCGTATGCAGTGTCCGCCCGACTTCACGGCGGTGGGGGCAGTGGTGGCGCTCTCTAGCCTGATCGGCGCGCGTGCAGTGGTCAAGCCCAAGGCCCGCGACGATTGGGCAGTGACGCCCAACCTGTGGGGCGCCATCGTGGGCCGCCCTGGCGTGATGAAGTCACCCGCACTGAGCGAGGTATTGAAACCCCTGCAGCGCCTTGAAAAAACAGAGCGGGAACAATGGCAGGCAGCGCATGAAGCCTGGCAACTCGATTGCAAAGTGGCCGAGCTGGCCGCCAAGGCCAACGAAAAGCAGGCTGCAGCCCAGGCCGTCAAAGACCCAATAAGAGCGCGAGCGCTGCTGCAGCCAGCCGACAACCTGACCACAGAGCCCACCATGCGCCGCTATGTGGTCAACGATGCCACGGTGGAGAAACTGGCCGAGCTGCTGACGGTGAACCCATGGGGCACGCTGGTCTATCGTGATGAGATTCACGGCCTGCTGTGCAGCATGGACAAGCAGGGCCAAGAAGGCGCGCGTGGCTTCTACTTGACGGGCTACGACGGCAACCAAGGCCATGCGGTGGACCGCATCGGGCGCGGTGAATCGTTTGTGCCCCGCGTGTGTCTGGCAATGCTGGGTGGCATCCAGCCCGGCAAGGTGCAAAGCTATGTGCGCGACGCCGTGGCGGGTGGCGCGGGTGATGATGGCCTGCTGCAGCGCTTTGGGCTCACGGTGTGGCCCGATGTGAACCGCGAATTCGTCTATGTGGATCGGTGGCCCGACACCCCTGCAAAGCAGGCTGCATGGGCGGTGTTTGAGCGCCTGAATCACCTGCAGCCAGCCACCGATAGCGACGCGCAGGAATGGCGCTTTACGCCCAATGCACAGGCGTTGTTTGAGGAATGGCTGATCCCGTTTGAAACGGAACTGCGCGGCGAAGAACTGCACCCCGCCCTGGTGTCGCACCTTGCCAAATACCGCAAGCTGGTGCCTGCCCTGGCGCTGATCTTTGCCCTGGTGGACACGCCCGAGAGTGGACACCTGATCCATGAGCGCGAATTGATCCGCGCGTTTGCATGGGCCGACTACCTGCGCACCCATGCCGAGCGCCTGTATGCCGCAGCGGTGATGCCCGAAACCAGCGCAGCCAAGCAACTGCTGGACAAGATCAAGGCGGGCAAGCTGGCCGACAGCGACGGCACTTTGCTGGATGCCTTCACGCCCCGGCAGATCGCGGTGAAACACTGGGCAGGACTGGGCACACCAGACGCTGTGCGCAAAGCCGCCGACCTGCTGGCCGACTATGGCTGGCTGGAGCGTGAGGCCACACCCAGCGGCACGGCAGGCGGCAGGCCCAGCGAGCGATACGTGCTGCACCCCATGCTGCTGAAGGGGGGCGCGTGATGAAGTGGCTACAGCGCCTGAAATCGGCACCAACCCCGGACGCCAACGCTACGAAACCTACAGAACCTGGTTTCGTAGGTTTTGTAGCGTGCCCCGATGGACCTTCTGAAAAATTCACAGCCCCGCAGCAGCCACCGGCCAACGAAGCCACCTCAGACCCTGACCGCTGGTGCTGGCCCCATGGCTCTGCGATGAACACGGCAGAGATTGACACCTTTACATCGCGGTTGGCGCGCTTCACCGACAAGGGGCTGCCCTTGGACGACGCCGAAGCCCTGGCCGACAAGCTGGTGACGCGGGACAGGGACAACGACAGCCGCCGACTATGCCTGGAGTGCGCCCACTTGCAAGGCGTGGGCCGCTGGGGCTGCGGGAACTGGAAACAGGCCGCCATCTGCACCCGCCCAGCAGACGCAGGCCTGGCGCATGTGCTGGTGGTGACGCCTCAGCACTGCCCAGGGTTCAAGGGGCACTCACGATGACCAAGAAGGCCCAGGCCCCTGCTGTGCAAAACGGCAACGCCGACCCCAACACCCTGCAGCTACACAAAGACCCGGCGCAGACAGACGCCGCCCAAATCGCAGCAATGGCGTTGGGCAGCGTTGCGGCCAACGCGATGACCGCGCGCACCTTTGCAAAGGGCACGTTTGGCACGCTGGACGTGACCGAGTGCGTATTGACGTTGAAGAAGCGGGTGGACACCACCCACGGCGGCGACCTCAAACACGCAGAAAGCACCCTCACGGCGCAGGCTGCAACGCTGGACGCCATCTTTAACGAGATGGCCCGGCGGGCAGCACTGAACATGGGCGAATACATGGACGCCACCGAGCGCTATATGCGACTGGCACTCAAGGCCCAGGGCCAATGCCGCGCCACGCTTGAGACATTGGCGGCCATCAAGAACCCGCCCGTGATCTTTGCCAAGCAGGCCAACATCGTCCACGGGCCGCAGCAGGTGAACAACGACGGTTTCCCGAACAGTACGCGCACCCGCGCGGGCGCGAGGAAAAAGCAAACCACGCCAGACGAACTATTAGAGGGGCCGCAGCATGGCAGCACGGACATGGACGACAGAGCAGCGACAACGCCAGCGCGAGGCCATACAACGGTGGAAGCCCTGGAACCAATCCACCGGCCCCGCAAGCCCAGAAGGAAAGGTGGTGGCAGCGCGTAATGCCTACAAAGGCGGGCAAAGAGCCGCACTGCGCAAACTAGTTCAGGAGCTGAATTTGGCGCTGAAGGTACAACGTGAAAACCTGTCTGAGAGCCCAGACACGCGATCAGCTTAGATTTTCACCAGCTGAGTGTGCAGCCTGTCTGCTTGCCTTTGCGTCTGAATTGGTTGCTAGGATGGCGGCTATCGGC
Organism: Acidovorax sp. LjRoot204; assembly: GCF_056175785.1. Classification (NCBI taxonomy): domain Bacteria; kingdom Pseudomonadati; phylum Pseudomonadota; class Betaproteobacteria; order Burkholderiales; family Comamonadaceae; genus Acidovorax; species Acidovorax sp. LjRoot204. The sequence goes on along the minus strand of NZ_JBGFFF010000167.1, from coordinate 5,422 downwards.
CATAAGCGGCCCCTGACAAAGTCACTCGACATGACCATCTCGATAGATCGCTCGCAATGGTGCCGCCGAAGTCAGCGCACGACAGGGCACTACGACGAGGATGCAACGGAATACGAGGGAATACGTTGTAAGTGCAGGCTGTGCACTCGCTCCTTTGTCTTCACCGCAGAAGAACAGAAAAACGCTTACGAAGTCGAGAAGCGATTCGTCTGGTATTTGCCAAAGCACTGCAAAGAATGTGCGTCACATCGAGAGTCCATTGAAGAGTCCACTAAGGCATCCAGTCAGGAATTGGGGGTGTCGTTGAACCCCGTTTCTTGCTAACTTGTGCTTCTGCTTTGGGCCCCTAGCGCCCCACGCCGTGCGGCAGAATCCGGCCAGAAGCAGCCATTCAACATTTACATGAATAACGAACTGCTCGCACTCATAGACGGCGCACTAGCCGACATTTACCCTATGGCGTTAGCCGGCCTGGAGCCCGCACAAAGCATTGAGCGTCAACTTGCCTGGTGTCGCGAATTTGCGTCGAGTGGCAAGCAAGGCCCCAGACCAGGACCTTTTTCTATGGGTCTCATCGCCACCCGGGAGTTCGACATGTATGGAAACCAACCTGAACTCGCCAGTCTGATAAATAGGATTCAGCGATTCGTTGAGGCTGAACTTGCAAGAGTCTGACACCGGCCAACAGCAGACATTAAGGCCAATCGGAAGTTTTGAGGGAGGACAATGGGATACGACCTGAGACTGTGCGCCGTGAGTGACGAGCAACTAGCTTATCTTCGAGCCCACGCCCAGTACACGCGCGATTTCATCGAGGGCAGGCGCCCGACGTTGACTAAAACCGAGAAGGTTGGTTCTTGGTTTTCGAAGCGCGAGGTGGAAAGAAGAGTCGAGGTAGACGTCGGATGTGTCTGGCCGGAATCAGCCGCCGCATGTAGGACGCTGTACTCCGGGGGGGCTCTCTATTTCGTCCTCAATGGAACTGCGGCCAAAATTGACGGGGTCACCAATTTTCCGAATGTCGGAGGTCGCTACCGAGGTGAGATGCTCGGACAAGCTATTGAGCTGGGAGAAGTAGGACTGGGACACTCGCACGCTTTTCGAGAAGCGCAAGTGGCTGAGCTTCAAGCTGCATTGGGCGCCTTGGACGTAGCTACAGCTGAACATCGAGCGCGTGCATATGCGCTGGAGGCTGAGCAGGATGAACGAGAGCTGGTGGACGTTGCGCTCAACGACATCCAATCTCTGCGCGAATTTCTTATAAAGGCTTCCTGTGCGAACCAGGGAATGATCTGGTTCTGGGCCTAGTCGGCTTGCGGCCAGAAGCAGACATAGAAATGAGCGATTTCATCGTCGTGAGAGAAGGAACATGGTTGTACGACGGCCGTGTCCCAACGGGCGTGCGCATCGTCAGCTGCTCGATACGCTATGGCTCCGGAGATTGCCTAGATCCCTCAGAAGTGCAGGAAGACCAAACGGTGCCAGGATTTGATGTCCAGTGGGCATCACCCACGAAGCCGCGTGATTATGGCAATTACGCTTCAGCAGTATTCCCCACGTTTCTTGAAGCAGTGGCACACGCCGAGCAGGCCATCTGGGCGTCTGCGACTCTGCGATGGGCTGACGCCTAACGTCCGATATGAGCCCTTTGCGTTAAGAGCGTAAGCAGAATCCGGCCATTGGTGGCTCTGCCGGTTCGGCGTGGTCCCGTCATCCGATCCAATCCAACCTGAGGTGTCTATGGTTCAAGTTTTCGCAATTGCGTCGCTTGCATTCGGATTGTGGATTTCGCTACTCAACTGGCGTTGCTTCTACGTTGGATTTGTTCTGAAAAAGCCAGCCCCTTCATGGATACCTGCGCTTGGCGGGGCCTTCATGTTTTTGGGCTTTTTCTTTCTTCCAGGCAACCCGTTGAGCTCCATGGCTTGGATCGCTTTCTTTGTCGACTGGGGAAGTATTCCAGGGTGCCTTCATGCAGCCTTGTACCACTCCATCAGCCGCGAGAAATAGGCGTGCGCGGTAGAGTCCGCTTTGGGCCCTAAGCTGTCTCTCGGTTTACTTGCTAATTTCGGCTGCAAGCGCCAGATATGGCCTACTGACGGGTGCGGTTTACATTGAATTAGGTCCTTCGAATGCGCATTGGAATTCGTCCCGCTCGAGTCGTCGCACTGCTGGTTTTGGTCATCGTCATACCGCTGTCAGTTACCTCAGTTGCCGGCCGTTTTATGGGTGACCGCGTGTACTTGCTGAACAGCACACCCTGCCGAGTAGTCGTGATGGAACAGCATGACGGTCACGAGGCGAATCCTGGCGAAACAGTGTTGATCAAGTCTGGCTTTGTGGATCGGACCCCCACCATGATGGTTTTCTCAGGTTCGGCCTTCTGGTTCGGTGGTTTGCACTTCACCACAGACACGCTGCAGGTGCGCGATCAAGCGGACATTGCCATTCCCCCCTCCTGGCTTAGCAGTTCGATAATGGGAAAGGAGCTGACATACGAGCTCACTGCAGACGGCCAATTGCTTGTTAAGGGCCCGACAATGCAGCCGTCCATGCCGCAGCCAAAAGGCCTTCCGTTGAAAGCGCGTGCAACTCCGGATTCAAAGCAGTGCAGGCGTGGCTAGTCACACTTTGATAGGGCATTCGATCTTTACGTCTGCTTTGGTCAAACGCCACCGACTGCTCCTGGCCGATTGCAGCCAGAGCGTGAGGATTCATGCAGCCCCCTACAAGTTGTCTGGCGTGCTGTGTGGGAACGCGGGGGGTAGCAAAAGTCTAGGTTACCGGACTTCACGACACCCCGCAGTTCCTCACGCGCAGAAAAAAGCATCTGTTTGAAAACAATCAAACGCGTAGCCCAGCCGACGTGTGGGGAGTGTGCGACACGGTGCGGAAACCGGGCACTATTGAACACTCAATCCACTTCGATCTAAACACCCAATCCGGTTCAACCTGAACACTCACTCCGATTCGTCGTGAACACCGCGCCGCTGCTCGTGGTCAACGGTCCGGCGTGACAGACATGGGTATTGCGTCATGGACAACGGGCCGGCATCACGATCAGGGTAACGGCGCCGCCAACGGGAGGCGTGCAACATGAACGCTGGTTCGGCACGGTAGACAGCGAGCCAGTTTCGCAAACACGGTTCTGGTCTCATGAACATCGGTCCGGCACGAAGATCAGCGTGCCTGCATCTTGCACTCCAGTTCAGCGCAAAGATAACCGGACCGGCGTCGCAGACGCTGCTATTCCGTCATGAACACCGGTCCGGCAATGTGATCAGCTGGTCATCAGCTTCTTCGCTTTGAGCTTGCRCATCGATTCGCCTTTGAGGGAAACGCGATGTGCTTGGTGGACAACACGATCAAGAATTGCGTCGGCGAGCGTTGGATCTGGGAAGAATGAATGCCACTGATCAGTTGGAAACTGGCTGGTAATCAGAAGTGAGCCAGTACGCATCCGGTGGTCAATCACATCAAGTAGCACCTGCGCGGCCTGCGGGGTGATTTCGCCTAACCCAAAATCGTCCAGGACCAGCAAACTGGGTTTGACCAGGCGAGCCTTCAACGTTGCTAGGGAGCCATCCAGGATGGCGGTGCCGACCCCTTCGTATAGGTCACTTGCCTTCACAAACATTGTTGGGAGTCCCATGCGGCACATCTGGGTTCCAAAAGCACAGGCGAGCCATGTTTTGCCAACCCCGGTGGGGCCCGAAACGATCAGATTGAGTCGCTGGCGAACCCATTCCCCACTCGCAAGCGTGGCGATGAGTGATTTCTCAAGGCCTCTGGTCGGTCGGTAATCGGCATCCTCCAGCGAGACCTTCTCCGGGAAGCCCGCAGCTCGAATCAACCGATTTAGCTTCTTGGATTCACGCTCCAATGCCTCACGTTCCACCAATAGTGCAAATCGATCGTCAAAACTCAGTTCGTGAAGCTTGGGTTGCTGTTGCTGAAGTGTGTAGGCTTCGGCCATGTGTGCCAGTCTCAGCTCGCGCAATCGATTGATAGTCAGCTGAAAGCTCATGCAGCACCTCCGAAGTAACCGGCGCCACGCACGTTGTCATGGCTGGGACGGACCGCGGTAGGAACTGCCTTTTTGGCAATTTTGTCAGGCGACTTTTTCAAGATCGATTCGACGCTGCGCAACGCAGTGATGTTCAGCGGCAGTGCATATGCGCAAACCTCTTCGAACCTTGTTTCCCCATGCATTCGAGCCATATCTCTCATGCGCCGTGCGGCCCTCAACCCGTTCGTCAGGTCGGCCCGGTCTTGTAAGTGGTGTTGGATCATTTTCTGGGTATTTGGACCCACAGATTCGGCCCACAGGATGAGTGCTTTGGGCTCTCCTTCGAGGACGCGCGTGTGTGCAACAGGTCGATGTTCAGGAATGGTTACTACCGAACCCTCACTATTCGCAAGGAGGTGCAATGCAACGCGGCGCCCCCGAGACAAGATTTCCACTGTGGAGGCAGTTATGCGCAGGTCCACTCGTTCGCCGCGAAGTTCTGATGGCGTCGAGTAATAGCTCCGTTCGTGCTCGACGTGGTAGTCATCGCCGACGCGTACACCATACCGCCATTCGCTCATTTCGAACGGTGCCTCGGGCAGTGGCTGTAAGGTAGCGCGTTCCGTGTCTTCGAAACGCTGGAGACGACTACCGCTCATCTTTTTAAAGAGGCGAGCATTCACGATTTTGGTTCGTCGCTTCAGTTCGGCGTTCAACTCGGCAACGCTGAAGAAATCAAAGTCGCGAATGCGAAATAGCACGAGGCGCTGAACGATCTGAACGCCCACTTCTGCCTTTGCCTTTTCCTTTGGCTTGCGGGCACCCGTTGGTAAAGCCGCCGTACCAAAGTGGGTCAAACAAGCTCGGTACGACGGATTGAGCGTCACCTGGCCCTCTGCTCGTCGGATCACAGCGGCTTTGAGGTTGTCGGTAACGACCCACTTTGGCACGCCCCCCAGATTGGCGAAGCAAGCATCGTGGCACTCCAGCCAATGGGGTACCGTCTGAGACGGGACCGCGTGCATGAAGATGTAGTTTGAGTAGCCAAGAACTGCCACGAAGATTTGCGCCTCGATGGAAGGGCCTCCATCTCGCGAGCGCACGGTCACGGTAGAGCCTGCGAAGTCAACAAAGAGTTTTTCGCCTGGGACATGGACCTTGCGAAACACCACGTGCTGCTGTTTCATCCATTTTCGAAAATTTTCGGTGAACTGTGAGTAGCCAATGCCATCAGGGCAGACGGCACGCCATTCCTGCCACAAGGTGTTGATTTCCACGCAGAAGTGACCCACTAACCGCCAGGATTTCCATCTAAATCTGATCCACGTACTAACCCTAACCTGCTGCTTTGCTGAGCAGCAGGAGACCAGGAGTGATAGACGTGGCAACACTGAGTGTCATCAGGCGCTGGGC
>NZ_JBGFFF010000166.1:0-9055 GCF_056175785.1 Acidovorax sp. LjRoot204 | reverse complement strand
GGTGCCCGCCACGCTGGACACGGGCTTGGACCCCGTAGCCGCCATGGGCGTGATGCTGCGCATTGCGCCCGGCGCGCAGGCCTGTGTCACGTTTGCCACGGCGGCATCGCCAGACCCAGCCACGCTGCTGGCCATCATCGACAAGTACCGCCAGCCCAGCTATCTGGAGCGGGCATCGGCCATGTCGGCCACGCTCGCCAGCATCCAGTGGGCATCGCACCGCCCGCACCGCGACTACCTACCCGCGCTGCAGGCACTGACCACGGCGCTGGTGTTCACGCTGCCCAAGGTCCACAGCACCCACCTGGGTGTGCTGACCGAGGCCCAGGCCGCCCGTCCCGTGTGTGACCGGCGCACGCTGTGGCAACTGGGCCTGTCGGGTGACCGGCCTATTGTGCTGGTGATGGCCGGATCGCCCCAGGGCATGGGCCTGCTGCGCACGCTGGCCCAGGCGCTGCGCGAATGGGCGCATGGCGGCGTGGCCTGCGACCTGGTGGTGCTCAGCAGTGAGTCTCACTCGTACCATATGCCCTTGCAGCGCGAGCTGACGCTGCTGCGCGAACACCACGATGCCGACCTCGCCACACACACCGGCCCGGCGGTGACCAGCCTGCGGGTGCTGCGGCTCGATGAGCTGTCGGCTGAACAGCTGGGCACCTTGGCGAGCCYGGCCCGCATCACCCTCCATGCTGATGGCCATGCCCTCATGCACCAGGTAAAGGCCTGGGTGGYCGCCCATGGGGTGTCCATGACCAGCCCTTGGCGCGGCGGTGCCACGGACGAAGTACCCACGCACCAGGGCAGCGCCCAGGTGCCCGCGCCGGTGGGCGGTTTTGCACCGGTGACAGGTACCTTTGGGTTTGAAGTGTCGGCAACGCTGCGGCCTGCTAAACCCTGGGTCAATGTGCTGGCCAATGCGCAGCTGGGAGCCATGGTGTCGGAAACTGGCGCGGGCAACACCTGGGCGCTCAACAGCCGCCTGAACCAGCTCACCGCCTGGTCGAATGACCCGGTGGCTGACCCGCCCGCCGAATGGCTGTTGTTGCAGGACCGCCGCACGCGCGAGGTGTGGAGCCTGACGCCCTCGGCCTGGGGCGCTGCCGATGTGGTGTACGGCGTGGAGCACGCCCAGGGAACCACCACCATCCGCCACCGCAGAGGCGCACTGGAGGTGGTGGTGCGCTGGTGTGTGGACCCCATCACGGCCATCAAACAGGTGTTTGTGCAGGTGCGCAACCTGGGCAACCGGCGCGAGCACTTGCGCCTGGTGGGCATGGTGGAGTGGATGATGGGTGAAAAGCGCAGCGACCGCGCCACGCTGGCCACCGCACCGTGTTTTGCACCACTGCCCGATGGCCGCTTGCTGGGCCTGTTGTGCACGCAGACCGAGGCGGCTGCGGGCTTGGGCGGGGGCACGGCCTTTTTCTGCGAGGCCTCGGCTGGGCCGGGCACGGACGACCGTGCCAATGACAGCCTGGACTGGACCTGCGACCGCCGCGAGTTCTTCGATGCGCAGGGCGATTTGGTGGTGCCCCTGCAACTGGGACAGCGCAGCGGTTTTGGGCTGGACCCCTGTGCAGCGTTGTCGCGTTTGGTGACCTTGCGGGCCAGGGCGATGTTTGAGCGCGTGTACCTGATGGGCTACGCCCCCACCGAGGCTGCGGCACGCACGCTGGGCGCCCAGGCCATGGCCGTTGCGGCCCGCACGCGAGAGAAGGCCACCCTCGACCAGTGGAATCTCCTGCTGGGCGCGACGCAGGTGGCCACGCCCGATCCACTGTTTGATGTGCTGGTCAACCGCTGGCTGCTGTACCAGACGGTGTCTTCGCGCCTGTATGCCAAGGCGGGCTTTTACCAGGCGGGTGGTGCCACCGGCTACCGCGACCAGTTGCAGGATGCCATGGCGCTGGCCTGGGCACAGCCGGGCACCTTGCGCGCACAGATCGTGCTGTGCGCATCGCGCCAGTTTGAAGCGGGCGATGTGCAGCATTGGTGGCACACGCCGGGCGGGGCCGGGGTGCGCACCCATTTCTCGGATGACCTGTTGTGGCTGCCCTTTGCCTGCGCGCATTACCTGGAGCGCACCGCAGACCACGGTTTGCTGCAGGAGCAGGTGGCGTTCCTTGAAGGTTCTGCGATCCCCGACGGGGCGGAAGACATCTACGAATCCCCCAGCGCCTGCGCCACCACGGCCAGTGTGTACGAGCATGCCGCCCGCACCATAGACCGCAGCCTGCGCACCGGCGCACATGGCCTGCCGCTGATGGGCGGCGGCGACTGGAACGACGGCATGAACCGCGTGGGCGACGGTGGGCGCGGCGAATCGGTGTGGCTGGCGTGGTTCCTGTGCGCCATCGTCACCGACTGGATTCCGATCGCCCGCGATCTGGGCGATCTGAATCGGGTGCAGCGCTGGGACGCTGCCCTGACCGGCTGGCGCGTGGCACTGGAAAACCAGGCGTGGGACGGTGACTGGTACCAGCGCGCCTTTTTTGACGATGGCACGGCCCTGGGCAGCCACACGCGGGACGAAGGTCGCATTGACCTCATCGCGCAGGCTTGGGCAGTGCTCTCGGGCGCAGCAAAGCCTGCACGGCAGCGCCATGCGATGGACGCGGTCGAGGCGCATCTGGTCAACCCCGCAGCAGGCTTGATCCAGCTGCTGGCGCCCCCGCTGCGCCATGCTTCACCTAGCGCGGGCTACATCCAGGCYTACCCGCCCGGCGTGCGCGAGAACGGCGGGCAGTATGCCCATGGCGGCGTATGGGCGCTAATGGCCGCTGCAGAACTGGCCCTGCAGGAGCCTGAGCACCCCGGTGCGTTCGATATGCCTTACCGCTACTTCACCTACCTGAGTCCGGCGCACCGGGCCCAGCACCCGGTGTGGGGACCGGTGTATGCCGTGGAGCCCTACGTGATGGCGGCTGACATCTACAGCCAACCACCCTTTGTGGGGTGCGGCGGCTGGACCTGGTACACCGGCGCGGCGGGCTGGCTGCACCGGGCGGCGGTGGAGTCCATCGTGGGGCTGCAGATGCGGGCGCAAGAGCTGTTCTTCACGCCTTGTCTGCCGTCACACTGGCCGGGTTCAGAGCTGACGCTGGTGCGTTCAGGACGCACGCTGCGGTTTGTGCTGGTGCGCGTTGCCGCAGGAGCCTCAGCGGTCTTGCCGTCGAACGTCCCACCGGATGCCCGATGGTTGCAGGTGGGCGAGCGGCTACGCTGGGGTGACGGGCCCGATGGCCAGTGTTTTGTGATTCCGTTGCCTGGGTAGGGCATGCGCAGAGTGCCTCTCTTGTGGACTCGCACCACACCTTGACATCAGCCATTTGGTAATTGTGTGTATGTACGATACCGTACAGACATTGTTCGGCGCGCTGCCACAAACTTGCGGCATGCCCAGGCGGTAGGCAGGGCCGCAGGGGCCCAGCACCGCGATACACCAAGGTGCCACCATCAAACGCTCCAATATCCCCCTTCAAAACCAGTTGCTGGCAGCCTTGCCTGAGCCCGATCTGCAGCGCTGGCTGCCATTGCTGGAACCTGTAGAGCTGGCGTTGGGACAGGTGCTGTACGAGTCGGGCGTGGCCATGCCGCATGTGTACTTCCCCACCAGCGCCATCGTGTCGCTGCTCTATGTGCTGGAGGACGGCGCGTCTGCGGAGATTGCAGTGGTGGGCTTTGAGGGGCTGGTAGGCATATCGATCTTCATGGGCGGGGGGACCACGCCCAGCCGGGCAGTGGTGCAAAGTGCGGGGACGGGTTTTCGGTTGCGTGCGGATGTGATCAAGGCCGAGTTTGAACATGCAGGCCCGGTCATGCACCTATTGCTGCGCTATACCCAGGCTCTCATCACCCAGATGGCACAAACCGCCGTGTGCAACCGCCACCACTCGTTGGACCAGCAACTGTGCCGCTGGCTGCTGCTGAGTCTGGACCGTTTGCCCAGCACCCAGTTGATCATGACGCAAGAGTTGATCGCCAACATGCTGGGCGTGCGGCGCGAAGGGGTGACCGAGGCCGCACTCAAGCTGCAGCGGTCGGGCCTCATCAGCTATGCGCGCGGGCACATCAATGTGCTGGACCGCCCGGGGCTGGAGCGCCGCACCTGCGAGTGTTATGAGGTGGTCAAAAAGGAATACGACCGACTGCTGCCATTGGTCGTGGCGAGCTAGGGGCGCCGACCTGGTAGACAGTGTGAAGTGGTCCCCCTCTGATCCTGCGGGATGAAGACGTCGAACAGCGCCTGCACCCTGTGTGCGCTGGCAGACAGTCGCACCGCGCAAAGCCACCCACACTGGGCTCCACCTTGCGCAAGGCAAGGCATTGCGCAGGGGTCCTGGCGCTGCACTCCCGTGCAGTGCGGACAGCAGCCCAAGGCCCCGCAATGCAAAGCAAAGACAACACCCTTCTTCAACAACTGCCGACTGCGGCGCGCGAGCGTTTGCTGCAGCATTGCGAGCCCTTTGAGCTGGTACTGTCAGCCGAACTGAGCACCCGCGGCCGACCATTGGCGCATGCCCATTTCCCGACCGAAGGTTTTTTGTCGCTGGTCATTGATGTGGACAGCCACCCTCCGCTGGAGGTGGGCATGGTGGGGGCAGAGACCATGCTGGGCTCGGAACTGATCCTGGGCCTGGCGGCCACGCCGTGGCGGGCCCTGGTGCAGGGCGCCGGGTCCAGCTGGCGCATTGGCGCCAAACAGTTGCGCACGCAGATCAACGCGATTCCCGAATTGGAGGCCTTGCTCCAGGCCTGTCTGCTGGCGCGCCTGCACCAGCAGACGCTGGCGGCGGCATGCCAGCGCTACCACCAGATTGCGCCGCGCCTGGCGCGCTGGCTGTTGATGATGCAGGACCGATCGCATTCAGAGTGTTTTCACGTCACCCAGGAATTCATGGCCCTGATGCTGGGCGTGCGCCGCGTGGGCGTGACCGAGGCGGCAGGGCATTTTCAGGATGCAGGTCTTATCGCCTACCACCGGGGAGAACTCACGGTGCTCAACCGCAAAGCGTTGGAGGCCGAGGCCTGCAGTTGTTATGCGGCTGACAAGGCGATCTATCAGCGGCTGCTGCGGCCGCGCGTGGGGTGATAGCGGGGGAGCGTTGGGCTCTGTCCTCGGGCGTGCTCAGTGCTCTGTCCAGCCACGCTGTGCCTGTATTGAAGCGTTGGTCAGCGCTTGATCTGTAGCTCGTCCTGGATGCTGCGAATGCCCAGTACGCTGTGGGCCAGGCGCACCCATCGACTCTGGTAGGGCATGCCTGTGGCCGAGGTGTCGGTGGCGGGGGCGGGCTCCGGCGCAGATGGAGCTGAATTGGCGGCGGCATACACCTCGCTAGCGGGGTCAGTGGGCTCATCGGCAACGGGTGGTGGGGCGTGGCGTTGCTGGTACTGCGAGCTGGGTGTTGCATTCCTCAGTTGCCGGGCGCGCAGCGCCTCCAGATCCGGGGTGTGGCCCTGGTGCACTGCCTGCGCGGGCGCTGCGCCCGTCGAGAACATGAAGCTGTCCACTGAACTCACACCAGGCACCGTTTGCGCCACAAACACGGCCAGATCGATCTGTGTGGGGTCTGCGGCCATGCCGCTGAGCAGCACCACGCCCTGGTGTGATTCAACGCTGATGTTGTAGCTGTTGACCACTGGCGAGAGGATGAGCGCGGCACGTACGCGTGAGGTGATCACACCGTCTTCCAGGTAGGCCACTGGCGATGGGCTGGCGGGCGCCCACTGGGTCACCATGTCGCTGCGCTTGCAGCCCTGCAGCGGGAGCACCGTCAGTACCACCAGCACCGCGCAAAGGCTGCTGAGCAGCGGGTGGTGGGTTGGCTGGAATGGCAGGTGGCGCATGGTGAAACAGTCCCTTGAAAAGCCCGGCCGCCCAGGCGGGGAGCCGTTATCTGCACTGTGCGCTGGCGTGTTGCACCTGTCTGTTCGTAACCGTACCCACCGGCCTGTCAGCAGCTGTTGCGAGTCGCAGAGACGGGCCAGAGCACCAAAAATCAGGCTGGCGGCTGTGAGCGATCTGCGTTGTTGGTACTGAGAGTTTTGCTCGTTGTCCCGAAAGCGTAGCCGCATCGCTCGCGCTTGGCGGCATACATGGCTGCGTCGGCACAGGCCAGCAGGGCGTCTGCCTGCGTGCCATGCTGGGGGCAGATGGCCACCCCGATGCTGGGGCGCACGAGCAGTTGCAAGTGGCCAATCTTCATGGGGCAACACACCGCCTGCAGCAGCTTGGCGCACAACTGGTGTAGCGGCGCTTCGTCCGCCACACCTCGGAGCAGGCAGGCAAACTCATCGCCACCCAGGCGCACCACCAGGTCGCCATGGCGCACAGCGGCGTTCAGTCGGGCGGCTGTGATGCGCAATACCTCGTCGCCCACGCCGTGACCGTGGGTGTCGTTCACGGTCTTGAAGTGGTCGAGGTCGATGAACAGCACCGTCGGCCCGGGTTGCAGGGAGCGCCTTTGGCCCAGCAAGTCTTCCAGGCGCTGTAGCAGATGGCGCCGGTTGGGCAGGTTGGTCAACTCGTCGTGTAGCGCCTGGTGTCGCGCCAGGCGCTCACCGTTGCGCACGCGGTCCAAATCGGCCAGCGCCTGGGTCAATGCCGCCTGAGTGTCTTCCATGGCGCGCTCCAGGGCGTGGCGTTCGGCGGCTTCACGCGCCATTACCTGCAGCATCTGCTGCATGGCTGCCACACAGGTGCTCACACTGGGCTCGCCCGGGCGTTGATTGGCATGCGATGGGGGCGCCATCCACAGCCGGCCGCGCTGGGGGCCGGGGCCTTGTGCCCACTTCACTTGCAGCGAACGCAGCCACAGCTTCCAGCGCTGGACTTGTTCTGCTGTGGGCCAAGTGGCCGCCAGGGCCTTGCCCCACTCCCATGGTCTTTGGTTGCTGTCCATACGATTCATCAGGTGTGTCCGCCTCGCGGCACGAAGACGGTGTGAGCCACAACACCGACGCCGCTCCGGTGTGCCTGCCTCACCAGGTCAAGCGGTTGGCGGGCCCGCCAAGGCATCTGAACAGTGATTTGACAGTGGCAGAGTCTGCTTGCTGCAAGGGACGCGTACTGTCTGGCAGCGCACATAAACGTGGTAAGCGGCGCTGGCAAGGCCAGTGTTGCAGGTGTTACATTTGTTCGAAGCGTTAGCTGCCGCGGGCGCAGCGCCTTTGCAAAGCGTTTCAGGCCGTTGCCCAGCACCTTCCGTCCCCGCCAAGGAACCGTCCCATGTCACCAGAACGCCAACGGCTCATCCGAATGCTGTTCGACGAGTACATCGAGATGTATGCCGGGCGCGATGCCCGGCTTGTGGATCGCTTCAGCGAGAACTTCAGCGGCTTTGCGGGCAGCAGCGACAAGCTCATCAAAACCCGCAGCGAATGGGTGGACATCACGCAGACCGACTTTGCGCAGGTGCCCGGGCGCATCGGCATCGAGGTGCTGGACCTGTTCCCGCAGGAACTGGGCGCCGATGTGCTGGCCGTGACCGCGTTTTTCCACATCCACCTGCCCAACCCCGACCCGCTGTTTGCCAGCGAGACCGCCCGTTTGGTGCTCGTCTTCCGGCAGGAGGGCGATGACTGGAAGATTGCGCACAGCAGCATCTCCATCCCGTATGGACTGGCCCGAGACGGCGAGGTGTACCCCGTCAGCCGCCTGCAGCAGCGCAACCAGGAGCTGCAGACATTGGTGGATGAGCGCACCCAGGCGCTGGCCCAGGCCAACAACCAGCTGCAGCTGCTCAGCAACACTGACGGCCTGACCGGTATCGCCAACCGCCGCCATTTTGACCAGACCTTGGCCCATGAATGGGCTCGCGCACAACGGGCCCACGGACCGCTGTCGCTGATCATGCTGGACGTGGATGTGTTCAAGCACTTCAATGACCACTACGGTCATCTGGCGGGCGATGCCTGCCTGAAGTCCCTGGCCTTGACGCTGGCACAGACCGGGGGACGGCGCGATGGCGACCTGGTGGCGCGCTTTGGCGGCGAGGAGTTTGTGGTGCTGCTGCCCGGCGCCGATGCCCAGGTCGCCCTGGAGATGGCCCAGCACATCCAGCAAGCCATCCGGGCACTGGCCCTGCCGCACGAGGGTGCGCCGTGGGGCATCGTGACGGTGAGCTTCGGCGTGGCCACCATGGCGCCGCAGCGCGAGCAGCTGGCCGAAGAGCTGGTACGCCGCGCGGACCGCGCGATGTACCGTGCCAAGCAAGGCGGCCGCAACCGCATCGAGCAGGCGCCGGAGCAATAAAACCGGGTGGGTCGAGTTTTACCTGGCCGCCAGCCGAGCGAATTCTTCCGCCACGCCCCGCACCGTGAGTGGCGCACAGCCTTCGGCATGGTTGCTGATGGTCACGAAGGCGTTCTGTCCACGGCCTGTGATGCCTGCGATCACTGCGGCCAGTGCCGCCCGGGTGTCTAGGTCGGGGTGGTGCAGGCGGTCGTAGGGTTCGTACATCCGCTCGGCCTCTTCATAGCCGTAGGGGCCGTGCACAGGGTTCAGGTTCCAGCGGCACACCAGCGGGCTAGGCCACAGAGCACGCAGCAGGGGCAGTTGGTCGGGGAGCGGCGGCATCTTGGCATGCAGCCCCAGGCAATAGGTGGCGCCCGCTTCACGCAGCACGGCCGCAAAGTCGGGCGTCAGCCACTCGGGGTCGCGCACCTCCACGGCAATCACCCCATCGGGCGCCAGTGGTGCCAGCGGGGGCAGGGCCAGCAGCATGGCACGCAGGCGATCCAGCAAGGCGGGCATGCGATCCAGCTGCGCCAGCGGCAGGGGGCTGAGCTGGAATACCAGCGCGCCCAGCTTGTGGCCCAGGCCCTGGAGCGCCGGCTCCACACATTCGCTGCGGGCCAGCTCGGGGCTCAAGAACGCCGGGTTGGGCTGGCGACCGCGTCCGTCTTCGCTGCGCACCAGTGCATCCGTCACCACGCTGGGCGCCTTGACCACAAACCGGAAGTCGTCGGGCACCTGCGACGCATAGCGCTCGTACTGGCTCACCGTGAGCGGTCGGTAGAAGCTGCGGTCGATGCTCACCGTGCGCATCAGCGG
>NZ_JBGFFF010000165.1:0-9065 GCF_056175785.1 Acidovorax sp. LjRoot204 | reverse complement strand
CAACACAGCCATAGCCCGGGGCCCTTTTCCGCCGACATGAATCTCCTCGTACACCACGGCGAGCCCTTCGCGGGGCGGGGCGGTACCCCGGTAGTCCCGCACATGAAAGAACACATCGGCGGACGTGTCAGGGCTGCGGATAAAGCCGAAGGCGCGGCTGGCGTCCCAGCGGACGACGGTGCCTTGTTTCTGCATCGGTCAGGAAGTGCTTTCAGGCCAGGGTGTGCAAAGGAATGTCTTGCGCCACCGCCAAAGCATCAAGCTGCGCGCGGGTCTGTGTGCGCAAGAACGCCGCCACGGCCGCGTGGGTGGCGGGGGCGCGCAGCACCTGCGGGTCGCCCGTGGCGGGCAAGCCTGCGGCAGCACACAGGCTGGCGGCGAAGTGGGGTTCCAACGCGGCCACGGCCACGCGGCCGTCGGCGCAGGGGTAGATGCGGTAGCCTGCGTGGTTGCCCCCCACGTCGCCCTCGGGGGTGGTCAGGCCCCAGTCGCGCGGYTGGGCCAGCCAGGCGGCGGCGTCGGCCAGGGCCACTTCGATGCACACGCCACTGCCTGTGTGGGCGCGCTCCAGCAGGGCCTGCAGCACGGCTTCGCTGGCCATCAGGGCGCCACCCATGTCGGCGTACAGGGTGGGGGGCATCTCGGTGCCGGTCACCAGGCCGGCGTCGGCCAGGTAGGTGAGGTCGTGGCCGGGCTCTTCGGCCCGCTCGGCCGCCGCGCCCACGATGCGTACCAACGAGAGGCGTGGATATTTTGATTGAAGCGCCTCCCAGGAGAGGCCTAGCTTGGCCAGGGCCGACGGACGGAACGAGGTGATCAGCACATCGGTGCTCGCCAGCTCAGCATGCAGCGTGGCTTGGCCTTCAGTCGTCTTGAGGTGGGCATGCACCACGCGCACGCCTTGGTGCAGCGTGGCGTATGCCGCCGGGCTGTAGATACCCATGGGGTCCGCGCTGGGGTAGCCGGGGGCTGGGGGCGGCTCAAGCTTGGAGCATTCGGCGCCCATACGGGCGCAGCGCATCAGGGCGGCAGGGCCGGGCAGGTTCAGCGCGAGGCTCAGGACGCGGACATTGCGCAGGGGCTGGGGCAGGGGCTGGGGCAGGGCGGTGGTCATGGGCTCAGGGTTGTCTCGGTGTTGTGGTTTTGAATGGAAGGTGTGGCGCTGGAACTTCGCAGGGCGCGCGGGCTCACTCCCTGCGTTATACATAATTTGTTACGCTCCCTGACCCATGCAACGCAGAACCTCTTTGGCCGCCCTCACGGGCCTGGCCGCCTTTCCGGGAGCTTTCATGACCTCGTCTTTGAGCAGTGCCGCCACGGCGACCGCGCTGCAGGCGCTCAAGCCCTCGCCCCGCATGCCCGTGCTGTTTGTGGGCCATGGCAGCCCCATGAATGCCATCGAGGACAACGCCTGGCGCCGCAGCTGGCAGGCCATGGGCGCGGAGCTGATGGCGCGCGCCGTGCAGCCGCAGCTCATCCTGTGTGTGTCGGCCCACTGGCTCACGCGTGGTGGCTGGCAGCTCACTGGCATGGCCAACCCCAAAACCATCCACGACTTTGGCGGCTTCCCCCAGGCGCTGTTCGACCAGCAGTACCCCGTGCCGGGCGCACCGGCCGTGGCGCGCAGCCTGGCCAGGGAGCTGAAATCTCCTGCCACGGGCGCCGCCCTCGGCGTGGACGAGGGCGAGTGGGGGCTGGACCACGGCACCTGGTCGGTGCTCAAGCCCATGTTTCCCCAGGCGCGTATCCCGGTGATGCAGCTCAGCATGGACTACAGCCGAGCACCGGCCGAGCACTATGCGCTGGGCCAGCAGCTCAAGGCCCTGCGCGAGCGGGGCGTGCTGATCGTGGGCAGCGGCAACATCGTGCACAACCTGCGCGCATCCCGCCGTGGCTCGGCTGCCAACGAAGCCTACGACTGGGCCACGGAGTTCGACACCGTGGTGCAGGAGCAGATCAAGAAGGGCCAGCTGGGCGCCTTGCAGGACTTCCAGAACCTGGGCGCCGTGGCCCAGCAGGCGCACCCCACTTACGAGCACTACCTGCCGCTGCTTTACGCAGCGGGAGCCGTGCTGCCCAGCGAGATGCCCCGCTTTTTCAACACGGGCTATCAGTCGGCATCGATCTCGATGCGGTCGGTGCTGTGGGGCTGATGGATGCTTTCTGAAGCGGATTGAATGCTTCTTTTTTGATAGCTATTGGTGCATGTACATCTAGCACTTGAGGCCAAAAACGCCTGAAATCGCCGCGTCGCCGCGTCGCAGCGGTGGGGCGGTCTTCAGGTCGCCGCGCGACCTGCGGCCTGGATCGTCAGCCACGGCCAGCGTTCGCGATAGCTTTGCGCCTTGGCCTCAAACAACGGCAGGTGCGGGCAGGCGGGGTTGGGTTTGAGAAGTCCTGCGTACAGCTCTTCCAGTCCGTACGGCGCGTACAGCGTGGGCTGAGCAACGCCGGGGGTGATGGCAGGTTGCAGGCCCACGCAGGTGCAGGGCACCAGAAAACGCTCGATCCCGTTGCGGGCGGACTGCAGCGGCGCATACGGGTAACCAAACCAGCGCTGGTACCAGAGGTGCACGCGGGCCTGGTTCTTGGCTTCGACGGTGATGGGCAGGTCGGCGAAGAGGGCGGTGGCTCGGGCTTGCACCTGCTGCTCCGCCGATTCGGACAAGTCGTTGCCGTCGAAGTAGAACAGGTCGTAGTCCTTGATGTTCGCGGTGGGCGCCAGACCTGATCGGAGGTTCCACACCGTCTGGAACAGGCAGCCCGCCACCAGCCACGCCTCCGGCAGGCCCAGAAACGGCAAACGCTCCAGAAGGGCCGCGTTGTGCGGGTTCTGGAGCGTTTCGCTCACAAAGCGGCGCGCGAGCGCCGCTTCCTCATCGTGCTCAGACGACCTTTGCAATGGCCTGGCAGACGTAGTCGATGTTCTTGCTGTTCAGGGCCGCGACGCACATGCGGCCGGTGTCGGTACCGTACACGCCGAACTCGTTGCGCAGGCGAACCATCTGGTCCTTGGACAGGCCGGAGTAGCTGAACATGCCGATCTGSGTGGTGATGAAGSWCATGTCCTSCTTCACKCCSGCRGCCTTGAGGCCGTCSACCAGCTTYTGGCGCATGGCCTTGATGCGCACGCGCATTTCGSCSAGTTCYTTTTCCCACAKSGCGCGCAGCTCGGGGTTGTYSAGCACWGCRGCCACCACKGCGCCRCCGTGGATSGGYGGGTTGGAGTAGTTGGTGCGRATCRCGATCTTGAGCTGSCTCAGCACGCGGCCGGCTTCTTCCTTGTCGGCGCACAGCACCGACAGGCCGCCCACGCGTTCGCCGTACAGGCTGAAGCTCTTGCTGAAAGAGGTGGACACAAAGAAGTTCAGACCGGCAGCCACAAACTTGCCGATCACGGCGCCGTCTTCGGCGATGCCGTGACCAAAGCCCTGGTAGGCCATGTCCAGGAAGGGCGTCAGGTCCTTGGCCTTGACGACGGCGATGACCTGGTCCCACTGCGCGGCGGTGATGTCGTAGCCGGTGGGGTTGTGGCAGCAGGCGTGCAGCACGACKAYGGTGCCGGSGGSCGCMGCGTTCAGGCTGGCCAGGAAACCTTCGAAGTTCACGCCGCGCTTTTCAGCGTCGTAGTAGGCGTAGGTGTCCACTTCAAAACCGGCGTTGGTGAACAGCGCGCGGTGGTTTTCCCAGCTGGGGTCGGAGATCAGCACCTTGGCGTTGGGGCTGACCTTCTTCAGGAAGTCGGCACCGATCTTGAGGCCGCCGGTGCCGCCGATGGCCTGCACGGTGGCTACGCGGCCAGACTTCACGGGTTCGCTCTCAGCGCCGAACACCAGGCTCTTGACGGCGTTGTCRTACGCCACGATGCCGTCGATSGGCAGGTAGCCRCGSGCCGTGGGSGYSGWCATCATGKTCTKTTCKGCGGCCTGCACRCAYTGCARMAGSGGCAGCTTGCCGTTGTCGTCGWARTARACGCCGACGCCSAGGTTGACCTTGTTGGGGTTGGTGTCGGCGTTGAATTGCTCGTTGAGGCCCAGGATGGGGTCGCGGGGGGCCATTTCGACGGCGGTGAACAGAGACATGAAAATCCTTGAAAGGTTGTCAGTAGCGAAGAATCCGGGCGTGGTGTACTGTGCCGGGTTCGGCCGATTTTAACGGCCCGCCTTCACCACCCGTTGACCGCCCCCATGCCGGATATCACAGAAGTCATAACTGAAAAGCAAGACGGCGAGTTCGTCCGCTTCCCCGATTCCCCGTTTGAACTGTTCCAGCCGTACCCACCGGCGGGCGACCAGCCCGAGGCCATCAATAAGCTGGTGGAGGGACTGAATGATGGGGAAACCTTCCAGACGCTGCTGGGTGTGACGGGATCGGGTAAGACCTTCACCATGGCCAACGTGATCGCGCGSMTGGGMCGCCCGGCCATCRTSTTYGCGCCCAACAAGACRCTGGCSGCGCAGCTSTACAGCGARTTCCGCGAGTTCTTYCCCAAGAACGCCGTGGAATATTTCGTSAGCTAYTACGACTACTACCAGCCMGAGGCCTACGTGCCGCAGCGCGAYCTGTTCATCGAGAARGACAGYKCGATCAACGAGCACATCGAGCAGATGCGSCTGTCKKSCACCAAGAGCSTGMTGGAGCGGCGCGATGTGGTGATCGTGGCCACTGTGTCGGCCATCTACGGCATTGGCGAGCCCGAGAGCTACCACCGCATGGTGATGACGCTGCGGGTTGGGGACAAGCTGGGGCAGCGGGACGTGATCGCTCAGTTGATCCGCATGCAGTACCAGCGCAACGAGGCGGACTTTTCGCGGGGCAAGTTCCGTGTGCGGGGCGACACCATCGATGTGTTCCCGGCCGAACACTCCGAGCTGGCGATTCGCATTGAGCTGTTTGACGACGAGATTGAGAGCTTGCAGCTGTTCGACCCGCTCACGGGCCGCGTCAAGCAGAAGATCCCGCGTTTTACCGTGTACCCCAGCAGCCACTACGTGACGCCGCGCGACAAGGTGCTGGCGGCGGTCGAGACCATCAAGCTGGAACTGGCCGAACGCCTGCAGCAGCTGGTGGCTGACGGCAAGCTGGTSGAAGCGCAGCGSCTGGAGCAGCGCACSCGMTTYGAYCTGGARATGCTGRSCGARRTSGGCCACTGCAARGGCATCGAGAACTACACGCGCCACCTSTCGGGCGCSGCSCCGGGCGAKCCGCCCAGCACGCTGACCGACTACATGCCCAAGGACGCGATCATGTTTCTGGACGAAAGCCACCAGATGATCGGCCAGCTCAACGCGATGTACAGCGGCGACCGSTCGCGCAAGACCACGCTGGTCGAATATGGTTTTCGCCTGCCTTCGGCCCTGGACAACCGACCGCTCAAGTTCGAGGAGTTTGAGCAACGCATGCGGCAGGTGATCTTTGTATCGGCCACGCCCGCCGACTACGAAAAGACCCATGCAGGCCAGGTGGTGGATCAGGTAGTGCGCCCCACGGGCTTGGTGGATCCGGTGGTGGAGGTACGCCCCGCCACCCATCAGGTGGATGATGTGCTGCAAGAAATACGCATTCGTGTAGAAAAGCATGAGCGCGTRCTCATYACCACGYTGACCAAGCGCATGGCCGAGCAGYTGACCGACTAYCTSRSCGACAACGGYGTSAAGGTGCGCTACCTGCACAGCGAYGTSGACACCGTGGAGCGGGTGGAGATCATCCGCGACCTGCGCCTGGGGGCGTTTGACGTGCTGGTGGGCATCAACCTGCTGCGCGAGGGGCTGGACATTCCTGAGGTGTCACTCGTGGCGATCCTCGATGCGGACAAGGAGGGCTTCTTGCGTGCCGAGCGCAGCCTGATCCAGACCATTGGCCGTGCAGCGCGCAACTTGAACGGCCATGCCATCCTGTATGCCGACCGCATGACCGATTCCATGAAAAAAGCCATGGGTGAGACGGAACGCCGGCGCATCAAGCAGATCGCATACAACGAGGCCAACGGGATCACGCCGCGCAGCATTGTCAAGCGGGTAAGAGACCTGATTGACGGCGTGTACAGCGAAAAAGCCGGCAAGGACGCCGAGCGCCTGGAGCAGGAAGCGTTGCAGCGGGCGCAGGTGGAGGACATGTCCGAGAAAGACGTGGCACGCGAGATCAAGCGCCTSGAAAAGCTCATGMTGGARCATGCGCGCAAYCTSGARTTCGAGMAGGCGGCCCGGGTGCGCGACCAGCTCACTCGGCTCAAGGACCAGGCCTTTGGTGCGCACGGCAGCGATTCCGTGGCCTTGTAAAAGGGATTGCGATTGGGAATGCGATGAGAAAATACTATTGAGTCGATTAATAACTATTTGGTTTTTTAACCCGACAGAATCAATAGGGATTTGTGCTATACTCGCACAAAAAACTCAACAAAACAGCCCAACGATGAAGGGCTCCGCAGCAGGTGACTGGGCGGAGTAAGGGGCGGAGACGGTGCCTCGCTGGCAAACAGTCAGCGCAGGCGGTTTCTTCAACGAACAAGCCTTAGCACAAGGAGCTTGCGATGCGTCTCACAACCAAAGGCCGTTTTGCGGTCACCGCCATGATTGACCTGGCCCTGCGCCAGAACAACGGCCCCGTCACGCTGGCTGCCATCAGCCAGCGCCAGCAGATTTCGCTGTCGTACCTGGAGCAACTCTTTGGCAAGCTGCGCCGCCATGAACTGGTGGAATCCACCCGTGGCCCCGGCGGCGGTTATACGCTGGCCCGCAAGGCAGGCGACATCACGGTGGCCGACATCATCGTTTCSGTCGATGARCCCATCGATGCCACGCARTGTGGYGGCAAGGAAAACTGCCTGGGTGAAGCCGGCCGTTGCATGACGCAYGARCTSTGGGCCTCGCTGAACCAGCGCATGGTGGAGTTCCTSGAYTCSGTCACSCTGCARAAGCTGGTSGAYGASCAGMTCGCCAAGGGCGTGCAGATCGAGRACAAGCCTGTGGTTCGCCGCGCCATCTCCACGACGCCGGTGGTCAAGCCCATCCGCGTGAACGCCCCCAATTCAGTGTTTGCGCTGGGTAACGTCTTCGCCAAATCCTGATGCTTGGTGCACTGTGCTGGCCCTGGGGTCGGCACTGCCCTGACCGCGTTGTAATCGTTTTCTTGTTTGTTCTGCCTCTTCTGTTTGCCAGCCAGAACCTTTTACTGAGCCAGCCATGGACATGACCCCGCACTTTCCCATCTATCTCGACTATGGCGCCACGACCCCGGTAGACCCCCGCGTGGTGGACGCCATGATTCCCTGGTTGCGTGAGCACTTTGGCAACCCGGCGTCGCGCAGCCACGCATGGGGCTGGGAGGCCGAAGAGGCGGTGGAAAAAGCGCGTGTGCAAGTGGCCGASCTGATCGGWGCCGACCCSCGCGARATCGTCTGGACCWSYGGYGCSACCGAGTCSAWCAACCTSGCSYTSAAGGGCGCKGCSCAKTTCTACAARGGCAAGGGCAARCACCTCATCACGSTSAAGACCGAGCACAAGGCCGTGCTCGACACCATGCGCGAGCTGGAGCGCCAAGGCTTTGAAGCCACCTATCTGGACGTGCAGGAAGACGGCTTGGTCAACATGAATGCCCTGAAGGCTGCCATCCGTCCAGACACCGTGCTGATCAGCATCCTCTTCGTGAACAACGAAATCGGTGTGATCCAGGACATCCCCGCCATTGGCGCCCTGTGCCGTGAGAAGGGCATCCTGCTGCATGTGGATGCCGCCCAGGCGACGGGCCGTGTCGAGATCGACATGAACATGCTGCCCATTGACCTGATGAGCATGACCGCCCACAAGACCTACGGACCCAAGGGCATCGGTGCGCTGTACGTGCGCCGCAAGCCCCGCGTGCGGCTGGAAGCCCAGATGCACGGTGGCGGCCATGAACGCGGCATGCGTTCGGGCACCTTGCCCACGCACCAGATCGTGGGCATGGGCGAGGCTTTCCGCATCGCCAAGGAAGAAATGGCCGAGAGCAACGCCAAGGCCAAGGCCCTGCAGCAGCGTTTGCTCGACGGCCTCAAGGACATCGAACAGGTCTACATCAACGGCAGCCTGGAGCGCCGTGTGCCGCASAACCTGAACATGAGCTTCAACTWCGTSGAAGGCGARTCGCTSATCATGGGTATCAAGGGCCTGGCGGTGTCTTCGGGCTCGGCCTGCACCTCTGCCAGCCTGGAGCCCAGCTATGTGTTGCGCGCTTTGGGCCGCAGCGACGAGCTGGCCCACAGCAGCCTGCGCATGACCATCGGCCGTTTCACGACCGAGGAAGAGATTGACTACGCCATCTCCACCATTCGCGAGAACGTGGCCCGCCTGCGCGAACTGAGCCCGCTGTGGGAGATGTACAAAGACGGCATCGACATCAGCACCATCCAGTGGGCTGCTCACTGATTCCGCACACATTCTGGACGTATTGAAGAGGTACACATCATGGCTTATTCAGACAAAGTGGTTGACCATTACGAGAACCCCCGCAACGTGGGTTCGTTCGACAAGGGTGACGATTCGGTGGGCACCGGTATGGTGGGCGCGCCAGCCTGCGGCGACGTGATGAAGCTGCAGATCAAGGTGAACCCTGAAACCGGCGTGATCGAAGACGCCCGCTTCAAGACCTACGGCTGTGGTTCGGCTATTGCCTCCTCGTCGCTGGTGACCGAGTGGGTCAAGGGCAAGACGCTGGACGAAGCCGCGGCGCTCAAGAACAGCGAGATCGCCGAAGAGCTGGCCTTGCCGCCCGTCAAGATCCATTGCTCCATCTTGGCGGAAGATGCCATCAAGGCTGCTGTGCTGGACTACAAGACCAAGCACGCCACCACGGCCACTGCCGCCTGATTGTTTGACAGATAGATCGAGAGACATGGCCATTACGCTGACAGAAGCTGCAGCCCGGCACGTCAACCGTTACCTTGCCCGCCGTGGCAAGGGGCTGGGCGTGCGTCTGGGGGTCAAGACGACCGGCTGCTCGGGGCTTGCCTACAAGCTGGAGTATGTGGACGCGAGCGAGCCTGAGGACATCGTGTTTGAAAACCACGGCGTCAAGGTGCTGATTGACCC
>NZ_JBGFFF010000164.1:0-9367 GCF_056175785.1 Acidovorax sp. LjRoot204 | reverse complement strand
CCATGAGTACTCGCCGCCATTTCATGTCCCAGTCGGCTGCCGCCGCGTCGGCGCTGGCCCTCCCATTGGTGGGCGGGGCGCAGGCCAAGTCCGTCAAGGTGGGGGTGCTGCACCCGGTGACCGGCGCACTGGCCTATTCGGGCCAGCAATGCCGCGAAGGCGCGATGATGGCCATTGAAGACATCAACAAGGCTGGTGGCATCAAGGCTCTGGGCGGCGCCAAGCTCGAAGCCCTGCTGGGCGATGCGCAGTCACAGCCTCAGGCCGGTGCCGCCGAGGTCGAGAAGATGAATGAAGCGGGCGTGTCCGCCGTGGTGGGGGCGTTTGCCTCGGCCATCTGCCTGGCCACTACGCAGGCCGCCGCCAAGTACAACCTGCCGCACATCGTGGATGTGGGCGTGGCCGATCAGATTGTGGAGCGCGGCCTCAAGAACACCTTCCGCTTTGGCCCCGGCTACAAGAAATGCGCCGAGACCGCCGTGGCCAACCTGCATGTGCTGAACACGGCGGCAGGCAAGCCCGCCAAAACAGTGATGATCATCCATGAAGAATCGCTGTTTGGCACCGGCACTGCACAGCTGCTGGCGCGTGAGCTGCCCGGCTACGGCTACGAGGTCAAGGAAGTCGTCAAGCACGCCAACCCCACGCGCGACTTCAACAACATCGTGCTGCGCATGAAGGCGATCAACCCTGACATCGTCATCCCCGCCAACTATTACAACGAATACGCATTGCTGGTGCGCACCATGCAGCAGCAAAAGGTCACGCCCAAGGCGATCTWCTCGGTGYTGGGYGGSGCSGCRTCGAGCTACAAGTTCGTSAAGGAGTTTCCGGACGCKGCCAACGGCATCATCGACTGCAACCACTGGTTCAACCCSAAGGACAAGCGCKCGCAGGASCTGMRSAAGCGSGTSGAGGCCAAGGGCCWGTTCTTCAGCTACGAGSTSTTCATGACCTACACCTCGATGTGGCTGCTGGCCGATGCGCTGGAGCGCGCSAAGTCGATGGACCGTGCCGCCCTCATCGACGCACTGGAAAAGAGCACCTTTGCCGATCACATCATGCCGTACGGCCCGACSAARTTCGTCAAYGGACAGAACCAGGGTGCCCAGCCGCTCATGACCCAGGTGCTGAACAAGGACATCAAGGTCATCATCCCGCGCGACTATCGCGAAGCGGACCCGCTCTTCCCGCTAAAGGCCTGACACCCACCACTTTTCGGCCCTGAATGCAGGGGCTGCGGGGCGCTCCCACGCGGAGCGCCAGGCCGCGCCTTTGCCTCAACGCCGGACTCCACACCTATGTTCGAGCTCAGCATCCTCTTTCCCTCCCTCCTGAACGGCCTGACGACGGGCGCGGTCTATGCACTGATCGCGCTCGGGCTCACGCTGATCTACGGCGTGCTGCACATCATCAACTTCGCGCATGGCGCGTCGCTGATGTTGGCGCTGTACGCCGTGTACCTGCTCAAGCAGCACTTCGGGCTCGACCCCTACCTGGCGCTGCCCATCCTGGTGCCTGGCATGTTCGCCCTGGGCTATGGCCTGCAGCGCCTGGTGATCAACCGCGCCAGCCACGGCAAGGACGAGAACATCCTGCTGGTCACGCTGGGCATCTCCATCGTGATGGAGAACCTCGCCCTGCTGTTCTTCAAGTCCGACACGCGCACCATCGAAACGGCCTACACGCTGACCACCGTCGCTGTAGGCCCCGCCATGATTGCGCTCCCGAAGCTGGTGGCCTTTGCCGGGGCGCTGGTGGTGTCGGGCGTCTTGCTCTGGATCGTCGGCAAGACCGACCTGGGCCGCGCCATCCGTGCCGTGGCCAAGGAAAAGCATGGCGCCAAGCTCATGGGCATCAACGTGGACCACGTGTACGCGATGAGCTTTGGCATCGGCCTGGCTTGCCTGGGGGCGGCCGCGTGCTTTCTGCTACCGGCTTACTACGTGAATCCGCAGGTGGGCAGCGGCTTTGTGCTGGTGGCTTTCACCATCGTGGTGCTGGGCGGCATGGGCAGCTTTAGTGGCGCGCTGGTGGGTGGGCTGCTGATTGGGGTGGTGGAGTCGCTGGGCGG
Source organism: Acidovorax sp. LjRoot204 (assembly GCF_056175785.1). Lineage (NCBI taxonomy): Bacteria > Pseudomonadati > Pseudomonadota > Betaproteobacteria > Burkholderiales > Comamonadaceae > Acidovorax > Acidovorax sp. LjRoot204. The sequence continues at coordinate 7,293 of NZ_JBGFFF010000164.1, read as the reverse complement.
CCTGTATCTGGGCGAATCGCTGGGGCAGATCGGCATCTTTGCCATCTTCATCGCGGTGTTGCTGTTCCGCCCGCAGGGCTTGTTTGGAGCCAAGGCATGAAGCAACTCTGGACCATTGGAGTGTTCGCGGCCATCGTGGCGGCCGTGACGGGCGTGTCGGACTCCGGCGTGCTGCTCAACTTCGTGATGATGGCGCTCTACGCCGCCTTGCTGGCCCAGGCATGGAACATCCTGGGCGGCTTTGGCGGGCAGTTCTCGTTCGGCCATGCACTGTTCTTTGGCACGGGAGCGTACATCCAGGCCATTGCGCAGATGCAAGGAGGCATCAACCCCTGGGTGGCCTTGCCCATGGCCGTGGCGGGCAGTGCGCTGGTGGGGTTGTTCGTGGGCGGGCTGTCGTTCCGCTACGGGCTCAAGGGTTCGTACTTTGCGCTGGTCACACTGGCCTTTGCCGAGGTGTTCCGTATCCTGGCGCTGTCGGTGCCGTTCACCGGGGCGGGTGTGGGCCTGATGCTGCCGCTCAAGGAATCTTTGGGCAACATGCAGTTCGGATCGCGCAAGGGCTATGTGTTTCTGATCCTGGCGCTGGTCACGCTGGCGCTGCTGGTGAGCTGGTGGCTCAAGAACTCGCGCTTTGGTGCCTGGCTGCAGGCCGTGCGCGACAACGAAGACGCGGCGCGCGCCATTGGCGTGAATCCTTTCAACGTGAAGATGGGCGCGATTGCACTGTCGGGTGGTTTCATGGGCGCTGCCGGTGCGTTTTATGTGCAGGTGTTCCAGTACATCGACCCGGGCATTGCCTACGGCTCCGTCACGTCGGTAGAGGCCCTGGTGGCCGCCATCGTGGGCGGTATCGGCACCGTTTGGGGGCCSGTGCTGGGCGCCCTGGTGCTGCACATCCTGGCCGACATCACGCGCAACCTGTTCGGGCAGCTGCCAGGCATCAACATGGTGATCTACGGCGTGGTGCTGGTGCTCATCGTGATGTTCCTGCCGCGTGGTATCGCAGGCATTGGGCAGTCGGTGGTGGCGGTGTGGAAACGTTCGGGAGGCCGCCATGGCCAATGACCTGTTGCAGCTCAGTGGCCTGAGCAAATCCTTCGGCGGCCTGAAAGCCGTGCAAAACGTGAGCCTGGCGGTGCCAGAAGGTTCGTTAACGGCGCTGATCGGCCCCAATGGCGCAGGCAAGACCACGCTGTTTGCACTGATGTCGGGCTTTGTACGGCCCGACGCAGGCACGGTGCGCTTCGCAGGCCAGGACATCACCGCCCAGGCGCCCCATCTCAATGCCCGGCTGGGCATGACGCGCACCTTCCAGATCGTGCAGCCGTTTGCGGCACAAACCGTGCGTGAAAACATTGCCGTGGGCGCGCACCTGAAGGAGCCCAACCGCCGCGCGGCGCTGGCATTGGCGAGCGACGTGGCCGCCCGCGTGGGCTTGTCGCCCCAGCTGGACAAGCCTGCAGCCGACCTCACGGTGGCGGGCCGCAAGCGGCTGGAGCTGGCGCGCGCGCTGGCGACACAACCGCGCCTGCTGCTGCTCGATGAAGTGCTGGCGGGCCTTAATCCCCAGGAGATTGCCGAGATGATTCCCGTGGTGCGCGGCATCGCCGATGGTGGCGTGACCGTGTTGATGATCGAGCACGTGATGCAGGCCGTGATGAACCTGGCCGAGCATGTGTGGGTGCTGGCGCAGGGCCAGTTGATTGCCGAGGGCAGCCCGGGCGTGGTGACGTCCGACGAGCGCGTGATCGAGGCCTACCTGGGCCACGGCACGGCGGCGCGCCTGCGTGCCGCTGCCGCGAAGGAGGCCGCATGAGCAGCGCCGTCCCATCGTCCGCATCCAGCCCCTTGCTCAGCGTGGCGGGCTTGCGCGGCGGCTACGGCCGCGTCGAGGTSCTGCGSGGCGTSGACCTGCAGGTSCASSCCGGYGARACSGTGGCGCTGCTSGGCAGCAACGGCGCGGGCAAATCCACCYTCAACAACGTCGTGTGTGGCATTTACAAGGCCTGGGACGGTACTGTCGCTTTTGGCGGTGCGGACCTGAGCGGCGCGCACTACACCGAGGTTGTCAAGGCCGGGCTAATCCAGGTGCCCGAAGGGCGCAAAATTTTCCCGAACCTCAGCGTGCTCGAAAACCTCTCGCTGGGCAGCTTCACCCGCGCGCGGGAGCGCCGGGCCGACAACATTGACAAGGTGTTTGCCACCTTTCCACGCCTGAAGGAGCGCACCACCCAGCTCGCGGGCACCATGAGCGGCGGCGAGCAGCAGATGCTGGCCATTGGCCGGGGCCTGATGGCCGAACCCCGCCTGCTGATCCTGGATGAGCCATCTTTGGGCCTGTCGCCCCTGCTGGTCGAGGAGATGTTCGGCCTGATTCGCCAGCTGCGTGCCACCGGGCTGGCAGTGTTGCTGGTCGAGCAGAACGTGGGCCAGTCGCTGGAGATTGCGGACCGTGCCTACGTGATGGAAAACGGCAGCATCCGCTTTTCTGGCGCGCCCGACGAACTGCTGCGCAGCGACGACCTGCGCCGCGCCTATCTGGGCCTTTGAATCCCATGCTCCTCGCCCGTGCCATCCCGTTTGACCAAGGCACGGTGATGCCTGCGCTGTGACTGAAGAAGGAGACACCACACCATGATCCAACGCCGCAGAATCCTCCAAGCTCTTGCCCCTGTGCCGGCCGTGCTGATGGGCGGGCGGGCCTTTGCCCAGTCCGCGCCCATCCGCATCCTGGTCGGCGCCCCGGCCGGCGGCTCCACCGACACCCTGGCGCGCACCCTGTCCATCGAAATGGGCCGCCTGCTGGGCCGCACCGTGATCGTCGAGAACCGGCCCGGTGCGGGCGGCAACATTGCCGCCGACGCGGTGGCCAAAGCCGCACCCGATGGCAACACGCTGCTCATGAGCTTCACCAGCCATGCCATCAACGCCAGCCTTTACCCCTCGCTGCCGTTCGACCCTGTCAAGGACTTCACCCCGCTGACCTGTGTGGCCACCTCGCCCTCGGTGCTGGTGGCCCACCCCACGCTGCCTGCCAAAGATGTGCGTGAGCTGATCGCACTGGCCAAGGCCAAGCCTGGCAAGCTCAACTTTGCGATTGGCGCGGTGGGTTCATCGCTGCATCTGGCGGGCGATGCCTTCAAGATGCAGTCGGGCGCCTACATCGTCAACATTCCGTACCGGGGCACTGCGCCAGCGTTGCAGGATGTGCTGGCCGGGCAGGTCGACCTGATGTTCGCCGCCGTGGGCAATGCACAGGCGCAGATCCGCGCGGGCAAGCTCAAGGCGTTGGGCGTGACCAGTGCCAAGCGCCTGCCCGCCTTTCCGGATGTGCCTGCGATTGCTGAGGTGCTGCCGGGCTACGAATCCAGCGCCTGGTTTGGCCTGTTTGGCCCGGGGCAGATGAACCCCGAGCTGGCCAAGCGCCTGAGCGATGCCGCACGCCAGGCCATTGCCACCCCCGACGTGAAAAAGCGCCTGGAGCTGGAGGGTGCCGTGCCCGTGGGCAACAGCCCGGACGAGTTTGCGCGCTTTGTGCAGGCTGAAATCCCGCGCTGGGCCAAGGTGGTGAAGTTTGCCGGAGCCAAACCCGAATGACCGCCACCCCTGATGTTGTGGCCAGCACCCTGGCCCAGAAGCTGGTGGCCCGCGCCAGCGGCCGCGCCAGCGTCACACCCGGTGAAATCGTGAACTGCCGGGTGGATCTCGCCATGTTCCACGACTCGTCCGGCCCCCGGCGCCTCAAGCCCATGCTCGACGAACTGGGCGCGCAGATCTGGGACAAATCGCGCGTGGTCCTTGTCATGGACCACTACCTGCCCGAGCGCGACGAAGAATCCCGCCGCATCGTGCGCATCGCCCGCGACTGGGCGCGCGAGCAGGCTTTGCCCCATGTGTATGACGGCCAGGGCATCTGCCATGTGGTGGTGCCCCAGCACGGACATATCCGCCCCGGCATGTTCTGCGTGGGCGGCGACTCGCATTCGCCCACAGGCGGTGCTTTTGGTGCCTACATGTTTGGCATCGGCAGCACCGAGATGTTGGGCGTGGTGGTGACCGGCGAAATCTGGCTGCGCGTGCCCCACACCCTGCAGATGCATTGGAGCGGACAGCTGGCCCAGGGCGTGACGGCCAAAGACATGATGCTGCACATGATTGGCCGTTTTGGTATGAACGGCGGGCAGTACCAGGCCGTGGAGTTTGCCGGCCCCGCCGTGCAGGCGCTGGGCATGCAGGAACGCATGACGCTCTCGAACATGAGCGCCGAGCTGGGCGCCCAGGCCGGGCTGATTGCCCCCGACGCCACCACACGCGAGTGGTTGCGGGCGGCGGGAGTGCCCGACGCAGACCTTCAGGGGCTGGATGCCTGGCGCACGGATGAAGGCGCAGCCCTCACGCGCCACACCTTCGACGCCACCACGCTCACGCCGCAGGTCGCCGCGCCCCACAGCCCGGCCAACGCCGCCCCCGTGGCACAGCACGCAGGGCAGGGCATCGACGTGGCCTACATCGGCGCCTGCACGGGCGCCAAGCTGGACGACCTGCGCGCTGCCGCCTCGGTGCTGCGTGGCAAACGCGTGGCCAGTGGAGTGCGCCTGATGGTGGCCCCTGCCAGCCAGCAGGACCAGGCCGCTGCGCGCGACGAGGGCGTTCTGCAGGTGCTGCAGGACGCGGGGGCCGAACTGTTCCCGACCACTTGCGGTGCCTGCGCAGGCTATGGCGACACGGTGGGCGATAACACCACCGTCATCTCTAGCACCGCCCGCAACTTCAAGGGCCGCATGGGCTCGGCCACCGCGCAGGTGTATCTGGCGTCGCCGTACACCGTGGCGGCATCGGCCGTGCGCGGTTGCATCACCGACCCCCGCGAGGTACTGGTATGAAAAACACCCACAGGGTCTGGAAACTGGGCGCTGACATCGACACCGATGTACTCGCCCCCGGCCATGCCATGAAGCACGGCCTGGACGTGCTGGCGCGCCACTGCCTCGAATCGGTGCGGCCCGATTTCGTGGGCTGCGTGCGCAAGGGCGATGTGATCGTGGCTGGCCCCAACTTCGGCATTGGCTCCTCGCGCGAGCAGGCGGCCGCCGTGCTGGTGCGGCTGGGCATCGTCGCGGTCATCGCACCGTCGTTCAGCGGCCTGTACTTTCGCAACGCCTTCAACCTGGGCCTGCTGCTGTTGACCTGCGCCGAGGCCGATGCACTGGGTGCGCTGGGTGACGGCGATGCCGTCACGCTCGACTGGCAAGCGCCCGCTGTCATCACCCCCCAGGGCCGCGCGCTGGCCTGCGATCCGATTCCCCCGTTTCTCATGGACATGGTGCGCGCTGGCGGTCTGCTGAACCAGTTGCGCACCCGCTTTGGCAAGGAGGCCGTCAATGGCTGAACACAACACCACCACCACCGCACCGCCCTCGATGGACCCTGTCACCCTGGCTGTCTTGCGCGGCCGCCTGGAGCAGATCGCCGACGAGATGGATGCCACGCTGTACCGCAGCGCGTTCAACCCCATCATTGCCGAGGCGCACGATGCCTGCCACGGCCTGTACGACGCCGTCAGTGGCGACACGCTGGTGCAGGGCAAATCGGGCCTGCCCGTGTTTGTGGGGGCGATGGCTTTCGCCGTGCGTGCTGCCATGCGGGCAGCGGGCGAGCGAGGTGGCATCACAGCGGGCGACACCTGGCTGTTCAACGACCCCTACGAAGGCGGCACACACGCCAATGACTTCAAGCTGGTGCGTCCCTTCTTTCGCGGTGGCACGCTGTACTGCTTTCTGGCATCGGCCGCGCATTGGCACGACGTAGGCGGCAATGTGCCCGGCAACTACAACCCGGCCGCTACCGAATGTTGGCAAGAGGCCGTGCAAATTCCGCCCGTGCGCATCGTGCGCAGCGGCGTGTTCGATGACGATGTGCTCGCCATCCTCAAGGCCAACACCCGCCTGCCCGACAGCCTGTGGGGCGACCTGAACGGTCAGCTGGCCGCGCTGGACCTGGGCGAGCGGCGCCTGCACGACCTGCTGGACCAATACGGTGACGCCCTGGTGCAACAGGCCATGGGCGAGCTGCGCACGCGCGCCGTCAAGCTCATGCAATCGCACATCGCGGCGCTGCCCGACGGGCGCTACAGCTTCAGCGACATCCTAGACAACGACGGCGTGAAGGATGAGGCGCTGACCATCGCCCTCGACATGACGGTGCAGGGCGAGCGTCTCACGCTCGACTTTTCGCGCACCTCGCCGCAATGCGCCGGGCCGGTCAATATTTCGCGCGCCACGGCGATTGCGGCGTGCTACGTGGCGCTCAAGCATTTGTTTCCCGATGTGCCTGCCAATGCCGGTGTGCTGGACGCGGTGGACTTTATATTGCCCGAGGGGCTGGTCATCAGCGCCGCACGGCCGCGCCCCGTGGGTGGCTACACCGAGACCATCTTGCGCATGATCGATGTGATCTTCAGCGCCACAGCGCAGGCCGACCCCAAGCGCGCCATGGCCCAGGCCTACGGCACCATCAACGCGCTGTCCATCGCCGGGCTGCGCACCGACGCCGCGCGCAAGGGTCAGCGATGGGTCATGTTCAGCTTCTTTGGCGGCGGCCACGGCGGGCACAGCGATGGCGATGGCCTGAGCCATGGCAATGCGCCCATCTCCACCGCCACCATCCCGCCGCTCGAAATTCTGGAGGCTGCGTACCCCGTGCGCTTTACGCAATGGGCGCTGCGCCCTGATTCGGGCGGTGATGGCGAGCACCGCGGCGGCTTGGGTGCGATCTATGAAATCGAGCTGCTGGAGCAGGACGCCGAGGTGTTCATTTTTGGCGAGCGCGGCAAGGCCGCACCCCAAGGCATTTCGGGCGGTAGCGCCGGTTCCATGAACGTCTTCAGCTATGAAAACAATAGTGAATGGAAGCAGCCACCCATGCGCTCCAAGATGATCGGCATCCGCCTGAAGCAGGGCGAGCGCGTGCGGCTGGAAACCCCCGGTGGCGGTGGCTACGGTGTGCCGGCCGCACGGGCCGCAGCAGCGCGTGATAAGGATTTGGCGATGGGCTACGTCACTGCCCCCGCCACAGCGAAAGGCAAGGCATGAGCAGCGGCAAGGTTTCGGATCAGGCTTCGTATGTGGTGGGTGTGGACGTGGGCGGCACGTTCACCGACCTGTTTGTACTGGACGAGCGCGATGGCAGCGCCCGCATCGTCAAGGTGCCCAGCACCCGGGGCGAGGAGGCGCGCGGTTTCATGAACGGCGTGGCGCGCGTGGCCGACTCGGCCGCGCAGATCGCCACCAT
>NZ_JBGFFF010000163.1:0-9413 GCF_056175785.1 Acidovorax sp. LjRoot204 | reverse complement strand
TGTGTTTCAGAAGAACGTGCTGGCCAGCGGCGTGATCCCGCAGATCAGCATGATCATGGGCCCCAGCGCCGGTGGCGCCGTGTACTCGCCCGCCATGACGGACTTCATCTTCATGGTGAAAGACAGCTCGTACATGTTCGTGACCGGCCCCGAGGTGGTCAAGACCGTGACCCACGAAGAAGTGACGGCCGAGGAACTGGGCGGCGCCGTGACGCACACCACCAAGAGCGGTGTGGCCGACATGGCGTTTGAGAACGACGTGGAGGCGCTGATGATGCTGCGCCGCCTGTACAACTACCTGCCGCTCAACAACCGCGAAAAAGCCCCGGTGCGCCGCAGCAACGACCCGGCCGACCGCATGGACCTGAGCCTGGACACCCTGGTGCCCGAGAACCCCAACAAGCCCTACGACATGAAGGAGCTGATCCTCAAGACGGTGGACGACGGGGACTTCTTCGAGCTGCAGCCCGAGTACGCCAAGAACATCCTCATCGGCTTTGCCCGCATGGAAGGCCAGACCGTGGGCATCGTGGCCAACCAGCCGCTGGTGCTSGCGGGCTGCCTGGACATCAAGAGTTCCATCAAGGCCGCGCGTTTYGTGCGCTTCTGCGATGCGTTCAACATCCCGGTGGTCACGTTTGTGGACGTTCCCGGCTTCATGCCCGGCACCTCGCAAGAGTACGGCGGCATCATCAAGCACGGCGCCAAGCTGCTGTACGCGTATGCCGAGTGCACCGTACCCAAGATTACCGTCATCACCCGCAAGGCCTACGGCGGCGCGTACGACGTGATGAGCTCCAAGCACCTGCGCGGCGACGTGAACCTGGCCTGGCCCAACGCTGAAATTGCGGTGATGGGCGCCAAGGGCGCGGTGGAAATCATTTTCCGCGAGGACAAGAACGACCCCGTGAAGCTGGCCGCGCGTGAGGCCGAATACAAGCAGCGTTTTGCCAACCCGTTTGTGGCCGGTGCACGCGGCTTTATCGACGACGTGATCCTGCCGCACGAAACGCGCAAGCGCATCTGCCGCAGTCTGGTCATGCTGCGCGACAAGAAGCTGGAAAACCCATGGCGCAAGCACGGCAACATCCCACTGTGAGCGGACAAGGAGCATAAGAACATGTTYAMGAARATCCTGATCGCCAACCGYGGCGAAATCGCCTGCCGCGTSATCGCTACTGCCCGCAAGATGGGCATCMWSACYGTSGCSGTCTACTCCGACGCCGACAAGGAAGCCCGCCAYGTCRAGYTGGCCGACGAGGCCGTGCACATYGGYGCSGCGCCCAGCCGCGAGTCCTACCTGCTGGCCGACAAGATCATTGCGGCCTGCAAGCAGACCGGCGCGCAAGCGGTGCACCCCGGCTATGGCTTCCTGTCCGAGAACGAAGCCTTTGCCAAGCGCTGCGAAGACGAGGGCATTGCCTTCATCGGCCCCAAGGCGCATTCGATTGCGGCCATGGGAGACAAGATCGCGTCCAAGAAGCTGGCCAACGAGGCCAAGGTCAACACGATTCCTGGCTACAACGATGCCATCGCGGGCCCCGAGCAAGCGGTGGAGATTGCCAAGAGCATTGGCTACCCCGTGATGATCAAGGCCTCGGCCGGTGGCGGCGGCAAGGGYCTGCGCGTGGCGTTCAACGACAAGGAAGCGTTTGAAGGCTTCGCTAGCTGCCAGAACGAGGCCCGCAACAGCTTTGGCGACGACCGCATCTTCATTGAGAAGTTTGTGCAGGAGCCGCGCCACATCGAGATCCAGGTGCTGGGCGAYASSCAYGGCAACGTSATCTACCTGAACGAGCGCGARTGCTCSATCCAGCGCCGCCAYCAGAAGGTKATCGAAGAGGCGCCGTCGCCTTTCATCAGCGACGCCACCCGCAAGGCCATGGGCGAGCAAGCGGTGCAACTGGCCAAGGCCGTGAAGTACCAGAGCGCGGGCACGGTGGAGTTCGTGGTCGGCAAGGACCAGRRCTTCTACTTCCTSGAGRTGAACACCCGYCTGCAGGTGGAGCACCCGGTGACGGAGTGCATCACCGGCCTTGACCTGGTGGAGCTGATGATCCGCGTGGCGGCGGGCGAGAAGCTGCCGCTGACCCAAGCCGACGTGAAGCGCGACGGCTGGGCAATTGAGTGCCGCATCAACGCCGAAGACCCGTTCCGCAACTTCCTGCCGTCCACTGGCCGCCTGGTGCGCTTTCAGCCGCCGGAGGAAACCATGTTCCAGTCCGACACAAGCAAAAAGCTGGGCGTGCGSGTGGAYACCGGCGTGTACGAMGGCGGCGAGATYCCGATGTACTACGACTCGATGATCGCCAAGCTSATCGTGCACGGCACGGACCGCAACGATGCGATTGCCAAGATGCGCGCTGCGCTGAACGGCTTTGTGATTCGCGGTATCAGCAGCAACATCCCGTTCCAGGCCGCGTTGCTGGCGCACCCCAAGTTCGTGACGGGCGACTTCAACACCGGCTTCATCGCCGAGAACTACGGCAAGGGCTTCCACGCCGAAGATGTGCCGCACAGCGACCCGCTGTTCCTGGTGGCGCTGGCCGCGTTCATGAACCGCCGTTACCGCGCGCGCGCCTCCGGCATCAGCGGCCAGCTGGCCGGCCACGAGGTGAAGGTGGGCGAGCAGTTTGTGGTGGTGACGCTGGGCGCCGAAGGGCAGAACCAGCACCACGAGGTGACGGTGTCCGACTTTGAAGACAAATCGGGCTCCAGCGCAATCAGCGTGGGCGGTAATAGCTATCAGATCAGTAGCGCCGCCACGCTGGGCCAGATCCGCGTGCAGGGCGCATGCAACGGCCAGGGCTTCACGGCCCAGGTGGAGCGCGGCGTGGGCAAGAACCCGCTGGCGCTGCGCRTKKCSCACRACGGYACGCAGATCGAKGCGMTGGTGCTGTCGCCSCTGGGTGCCAAGCTGCACAAGCTGATGCCCTTCAAGGCGCCGCCAGACCTGTCCAAGTTCCTGCTCTCTCCCATGCCCGGCCTGCTGGTCGATGTGGCGGTGCAGCCCGGCCAGAAGGTGCAGGCTGGTGAAAAGCTGGCGGTGATCGAGGCCATGAAGATGGAGAACATCCTCTTTGCCGCGCAAGATGGCGTGGTGGGCAAGATCACGGCGGGCAAGGGTGAGTCGCTGGCGGTGGACCAGGTGATCCTGGAATTCCAATGATCCCGCCAAGGAATCCTCTGCACGAATCTCGCTGGCCAAGTGAGCGCAGCGGATCGGGAGGGGTTGCAAGGCGCAAAACGCAGCAATAGCCGTAGCTATTGCGAGTATTTGCAACGCTGCAGACCGCCCGAGGCCGCTGATGCACACGGCGCGCTGATTCGTGCAGAGGATCCCAAGGGTCCCACAACCCATCCAGAGGGGCCTTGCGCCCCTTTTTTAGTCTTTTTGGCCACTAGCGCTAGAAGAATATGCGCTGGCAGCTATCAAATCAGGAGTAATCATGAGCACAACCCCACGCCCCTTCAAGGTCCTGGGTATCCAGCAGGTGGCCATTGGCGGCACCGACAAGCAGCGGATGAAGACGCTGTGGGTGGACATGCTGGGCCTCGAACAGACCGGCACTTTCCAGAGCGAGCGCGAGAACGTCGATGAAGACATCCTGGCCATGGGCAAAGGCGCCTTCAAGGTSGAGGTSGACMTSATGCAGCCGCTSGACMYCGASAAGAAGCCSGCCGTGCACACCACGCCGCTCAACCACRTSGGCCTGTGGATCGAYGACYTGCCCARGGCGGTGGAATGGCTCACGGCCAARGGCGTGCGCTTTGCGCCCGGCGGCATCCGCAAGGGGGCGGCGGGCTACGACATCACGTTTTTGCACCCCAAGAGCAATGACGAGTTTCCAATTGCGGGCGAAGGCGTGTTGATCGAACTGGTGCAGGCACCGGCGGACGTGATTGCCGCGCTGGGCTGAACCCCACCACCGCAGCCCGCTGTCGCCCCCATGGTTTCGCTCCAACGTACGTTGTTGGCTTGCGCCAAGGTGAGCGCCCTGCTGGTCCTCGCACTGGCAGGGCAGGGCGGTGGGGCTGCAGGTGGCACGGGTGCCTATCCGCTCGACTGGGGCCGGGCGGTAGAAACCCTGCAGTACCGGTCCTGCGGCTGCGCGGACCGCTGCTGGGTGGCGGAAGTGAAACACCAGCGGTCCCGCAAGACGCTGGCCTCCCTGCGATGTGACTGCGAGCGCCTGTTCGGTCGCGTCGGCAGTCGCGGCGCTGAGGTGGAGCACAGTCCGAGCTGTTCTGCCATTGACGACGCAGACAACAAGCCCCGCGCCATCCGCGAGGCGCTGGAGCAGATGCTGGGGCGCTGAACAGCGCGGCGTCCATGACCTGGGGCGTCATGGTCACCGGGCCCGGCGGGGGCTACAACGGCGGCACCTTGTCTTTGGTGTCGCCTGCCCATGCAAAAAATCGCTTCTCTGGCCTTGCTGCTCGCGGGTGCCATTCACCTGATTCCCTTGATTGGCGTGCTCGGCGCAGAGCACTTGGCCAGACTCTACGGTGTGGCCCCTTCCGATCCGAACACGCTCATCCTGCTGCGGCACCGTGCCGTGCTGTTCGGCATTGTGGGTGGGCTCTGCCTGATGGCGGCGTTCAAGCCCGGCTACCAGTGGTTGGGCTTGCTTGTTRGCGCGGTCAGCACCCTTTCTTTCCTGCTGCTTGCATGGGTCACCGGCGGCTTCAATGCGCATTTGCAGCGCGTGGTGGTGGCGGATGGCCTGGCCCTGGTGTGCCTGGTGGCGGGCGCTGGGGCCTTGAGCTGGTCTGGCCGGGGTGCCACGAGCGGCTAACTTTCATGAACGTCGGAGCCTGCAAGGTGGCGCGGGCTGAAAGATAGAAGCCAAAGCCGCCGGTTGTCAGCCCGTTGCTTTGGCGGTTTTGGTGGTGGTTTCAACATGCTCTCTAAAGTGGTCAACAGTCGGCTTTTTTACCGTTCTCGCACAGTGAGATGGCGGCTGTTGAGCACGGGGAAATAGTGGCACCTTTTGTGACCATGTTGAGAGCAGTTGTGCCGAAATCTCCTTCAAAATCATGGTGATAGCGATGCAGGGCGGTGCTCCGGAAGACTCTGGAGTGGCGCCTTGTGTGATCACCGACGCAATGCCTGGTGCTTGCAGCAGCAGGCTCTTGAAAGGACCCCACCCATGGCCAACGCAACCCTCTCCGCCCCGCAGCCCATCCAGGTCCATCGCCCCGTCCCTGCGCAGGTCGTGCAGGGACAATGGTCGGTGGAGGCCATCCAGGCGCTGCTCGACAAGCCCCTGATGGACCTGCTGTTCGAGGCACAAACCGTGCACCGCCAGCATTGGCCTGCGGGCGACATCGAGCTGGCCACGCTGCTGTCGGTCAAGACCGGCGGCTGCCCAGAAAACTGCGGCTATTGCCCGCAGGCGGCCGAGTTCGACACCGGGGTCAAGGCCGACAAGCTCATGGAGGTGGATGAGGTGGTGCGCGCCGCCCAGGCCGCCAAGGACGCGGGCGCCACGCGCTTTTGCATGGGTGCCGCCTGGCGTGCGCCCAAAGACCGTGACATTGAAAAAGTCAGCGCCCTGATTGGCGCGGTGAAGGGCCTGGGCCTGCAGACCTGCGCCACGCTGGGAATGCTCGAATCGCACCAGGCGCAGGCGCTGAAAGAAGCCGGGCTGGACTACTACAACCACAACCTGGACACGGCCCCCGAGTACTACACCGATGTGGTCAGCACCCGCGCCTACCAGGACCGGCTGGACACGCTGCAGCATGTGCGCAGCGCAGGCATCAGCGTGTGCTGCGGCGGCATCGTGGGCATGGGCGAAGCGCCCGTGCACCGTGCGGGCCTGATTGCGCAGCTGGCCAACCTGCAGCCGTACCCTGAGTCGGTGCCCATCAACAGCCTGGTGCGCGTGCCTGGAACGCCTTTGGCCGACAGCGAGCCCATCGACCCGTTTGACTTTGTGCGCGTGATTGCCGTGGCCCGCATCACCATGCCCAAGGCCCGGGTACGCCTCTCTGCCGGGCGCCAGCAAATGGGTGAAGCGGTGCAGGCGCTGTGCTTCATGGCAGGGGCCAATTCGATCTTTTATGGTGACAAGCTGCTGGTGACTGGCAACCCAGATGTGGAAGCCGACGTGCAACTGCTGGCCAAGCTGGGGCTGAACGGCCACCGCACCACGACCACCACCCTCGACGGGCACAGCCACAGCGCTTGATGTCCCCCGACGCGGCGGCGTGCTTCTGCTGGAGTCCGCTGCGACGTCACCGAATGCCGTGCCTCCGTGCTGCGCTACGGTAATGCGCGGGACACAGCCATTCAGAGCGGCTCTTCGCGGGAGGTCAGTTCGATGCGCTCCATGGGCAGATCGGCGGCCAGGCGGTCCACCTGGGCCAGCCGTGCAGGCTCGGCATCGGCAAACTGCTGGGCAATGCGCCGGAACTCCTCGGACAGGGTAAGGAAGGCATCGACCATGTCGGGGTCGAAGTGGCTGCCCCGGCCGTCGCGAATGATCTCTACCGCCTGCTCGTGGGAGTACGCGGGCTTGTAGACGCGTTCGGAAATCAGTGCGTCGTACACGTCTGCCACGGCCATCAGCCGCGCTGACAGTGGAATGGTGTTGCCCACCAGGCTTTCGGGGTAGCCCGAGCCGTCCCATTTCTCCTGGTGGCTATAGGCGATCTCCTTGGCATACCGGAAAAACGGGTTGTCCTGTGTGGTCCCCGTCTCGGCCGCGATGATGGCGTCGCGCCCCAGCGTGGTGTGCGTCTTCATGATCTCGAACTCTTCCGGCGTGAGCTTGCCGGGCTTGAGCAGGATGCGGTCGGGGATGCCCACCTTCCCGATGTCGTGCAGCGGGGCGGACTTGAAGATGGTCTCGATGGCGGTGTCGGTCAGCTCGTCCTTGAAGCGCGGGTGGTTTTGCAGGTGGCGGGCCAGCGCTTCCATGTAGTGCTGCGTGCGCCGGATGTGGTTGCCCGTTTCGTTGTCGCGCGTTTCGGCCAGCGAGGCCATGGCGCGGATCGTGGCGTCCTGCAGCTCGGCCATCGCCCGGGTGCGGTTGGCGACCTCTTGCTCCAGAAAGTGGTTGTGCTGGGCCAGGAAGTCGCGCGCGCGCTTGAGCTGCAGGTGGTTGCGCACCCGGGCCATCACGATGGCCGGGTTGATGGGTTTGGTGATGTAGTCCACCGCGCCCAGCTCCAGGCCAACGCTTTCGTCATCGGCCGCGCTCATGGCGGTGAGGAAGATGACAGGGATGTCTTCGGTGTCGGGGTTGAACTGCAGGCGGCGCAGCACCTCGTAGCCATCCATGTCCGGCATCATGATGTCCAGCAGGATCAGGTCGGGCTTGCTGTCGCCCGCCACGATCTGCAGGGCGCGCTCGCCACTGGGCGCAAGCTTGACCTTGTAGTCGGTGCGCAGGAGGTCGCTCATCAGCGAGAGGTTGTCGGGCGTGTCGTCTACGACCAGCACCGTGCATTTGCCGCTGGGTGCGAATGGGCTATTCATGGACCGGGTCCTCCTTGTTGTCATTGTGCGCCTCGGGGGCCTGGCGCAGTATGGCCAGTGCCTCCACAAAGTCGTAGCTGTCCAGCGATCGCTTCATCTGGCCATATGCCGGCCCCAGCAGGGCCTGCAGGGTGGGCGTGGATTGCCTGAAGATTTCAATGGCGTCGGAATCGTCGTCGGACAGCAGTGCGTCAAGCTGCGCCACCAGTGCACGCGCAGCGGAGGCGTCGATCTGCAGGCCAGGCGCAGCGTCCGCGCCCGCAACCTCCTCTGCGGGCAGGGCCTGCTGCAGCGCCATGACCAGCGCCTGGCAAGCCGCTTCCACGGGCTCCAGCAGTGGCTCTGCCAGCTCGGGCGAGGCCTTCTGGGCGATGGCTTCTTCCGCACGCTGTGCCAGGGCTGCCAGCGCGGTGGCGCCAATGGTGCCGGCCGTGCCTTTGAGCGTGTGCATGGCGCGCTGGGCCTCGTCGTGTAGCCCGGCAGCCAGGGCAGTACGGGTGGCTTGGACCGCCTGCGCTTGCCCCGCCACAAACTTGCGCAGCAGGCCTTCGTAGGCAGGCCTTTTGTCCAGCACACGCCGCAGGCCGGCGGTCGCGTCGAGCCCTGGGATGCGGCGCAGGGCGTCATCGGCGGGAAGCGCGGCTGTGGAGTGGGGCGCTGTGTCGGAGTTGGAAGGGGCGCCAGCTGGCTGCCCCTGAGGGTCTCCGCCTTCGCGGTCAGCCTCGTCCGCACCGGTGGCTCGGGGTGCAATCCATTGCAGCAGGGCAGCAAACAGTTCGTCCGGGTCGATGGGTTTGGCCAAGTGGCCGTTCATGCCCGCCTCCAGGCACAGGTCACGGTCGCGGCTCATGGCGTTGGCCGTCATGGCCACCACGGGCAGCTGGGCCCAGGACGGGTTCTGGCGCAGGTGCCTGGTAGCGGTCAGGCCGTCCATCACGGGCATTTGCATGTCCATCAGCACCAGGTCATAAGGGGCTTGGGCGAGCATGTCCAGCGCCACCTRCCCGTTCTGGGCCACATCCACCACCAAGCCAGCGCCGCTCAGCAGCTCGGCGCCCACCTGCTGGTTCAGGTCGTTGTCATCCACCAGCAGCACCCGTGCGCCAGCAATGGCGGAAAGGTGCGCAGCGCGCCGGGGTGTTTGTGTGCCACGCCCGTCGGACGACCGGACCTGCCCGCCCAGCGCCTGCATGGCGGCATCAAAAAGTTGCGAGGGGCTGACGGGTTTGGACAGCATCAGCTGCAGCCCGGCGCGTTCCAGTTCGCTTTGCACATCGTCGCGGCCTGCTGCGGTCACGATGACCGTGAGTGGCGGGTGCTGCAGGCGGGCAAGTGCGCGGTGGGTGTCAAACCCGTCCATGCCGGGCATCTTCCAGTCCACGAATGCGATCTCGCAGGGGCGACCGGCCTGTTCGGCGGCGCGGGCCTGGGCCACCGCCTCCTCGCCGGAAGAGGCCGTGGTGACGGCAAAGCTCATGCGGGCCAGCATCTCGCCCAGGATATGCCGGGCCTGCTCGCTGTCGTCCACTACCAAGACATGCCGCCCGCGCAGATCGGGGGTGGGCAGCAGGGGGGCATGGCTGGGGTTGCCCAGCCCGAGACGGGCGGTAAACCAGAAGGTGCTTCCCACCCCAGGCTGGCTTTCTACCCCCACTTCGCCGCCCATCAAGCCGGCCAGCTTCTTGGAGATGGCCAGCCCCAGCCCGGTGCCGCCGTATTTGCGCGTGGTGGAGGTGTCGGCCTGTTCGAACGAGCGAAACAGCCGCAACTGCTGCTCAGAGGTCAGGCCGATGCCGGTGTCTTGCACCTCAAAGCGCAGCAGGACTCCGGTGTCGTCGCGCGACGTTTCGGTGACGCGCACGATGATTTCGCCCTTGTCGGTGAACTTGACGGCGTTGTTGGCGTAGTTCACCAGGATCTGCCC
>NZ_JBGFFF010000162.1:0-9564 GCF_056175785.1 Acidovorax sp. LjRoot204 | reverse complement strand
ACGCAGCGATTTGTGTACGTGCTGGGCCGCGCGTTTCTGGGCACCGTGGCCTGCGTGTTTGCTGCCGGTGTGCTGTCGCAATGGACCGGGCACCTGTTGCCCGGTGTGGGCAACGAACTGTCTCTGGTGGCCCGCTGGCTCATGGCCTGGGGCGACGGGTTTGTGACGGGCATGCTCACCGCGATCTTTGTGGCCTTCAAGCCCGAGTGGCTGGCCACCTGGTCCGACCAGCTCTATCTGAAGCGCCCTCCGCAGTAGCGCAGTGTTGCCAGCGCACACCACAGGCACTGCAGACACGCAGCGATACGAAACGTATATGTTTCGAATACAATTCGCTGCATGGGTATTGTCAAAATTTCAGACCAAATGCACGAGAACCTGCGCGTTGCCAGCAACGCCCTGTCTCGCTCCATCAACGCACAGGCAGAACACTGGATGCGCATCGGCATGCTGGCCGAGCTGCATCCCAACCTCGACCACAGCGACATCTGCCAGCTGCTGATCCGCGCCGAACAGGCCGGGGGCTTCGATCTGGACACGGTGGCGGCCTCCGTGGCCGCCAAGCCGGGCCACAGCGGGCGGCGCGTTCAATGAAATCGTCCCGCGTCACCCTGCGCTCCCCCGCCGAAATCGCCCAGGCGCGTGAGGCCGGCCGCCTGGCCGCCCGCGTGCTGCACATGATCACGCCGCACGTGCAGCCCGGCGTCAGCACCGAGGCACTGGACCGGCTCTGCCACGACTACATCGTGAACGAACTGCAGGTCACCCCCGCCAACGTGGGCTATCTGGGGTATCCCAAAACGGTGTGCACCTCGGTCAACCACGTGATCTGCCACGGCATTCCGTCGCCGGGGCAGGTGCTCAAGGCGGGCGACATCATCAACATCGATGTGGCCATCATCAAGGATGGATGGTTTGGCGACACCAGCCGCATGTACTTTGTGGGCGAGCCCAGCCCGCTGGCGCGCCGCCTGGTGGACACCACCTACGAGGCCATGTGCGCGGGCATTGCCCAGGTACGCCCCGGCGCCACGCTGGGCGATGTGGGCCATGCCATACAGACCGTGGCCCACCGCGAGCGGTTCAGCGTGGTGCGCGAATACTGCGGCCATGGCATCGGGCAGATCTACCACGACGAGCCCCAGGTGCTGCACTACGGGCAGCGTGGCCAGGGCCTGCGGCTGGAGGAAGGCATGGTCTTCACCATCGAGCCCATGATCAACGCCGGCAAGCGCGATACGCAGGAGCTGGCCGACGGCTGGACCGTGGTCACCCGCGACCGCTCGCTGTCCGCCCAGTGGGAACACATGGTGGCCGTGACGGCCGAAGGGTTCGAGGTGCTCACGCCCTGGCCCGAAGGCACTGGCCGCTATCCCGCCATGGTTTGACCTGCATCTTGCCCGCACGCCGCAGTCTTTGACACAGCACAAGCAGCCGCCGCAGGGACCGTCCGATAGTGGTGAACACCACCACAAGGAGGGTCTCCATGAAGCTGCTGAACGATCTGTTTTCTACCGACTACGGCCTGATGAGCATCATCGGCATCGGGTTCATGATCTGCATGGCCGCATTTTTTGTGCGCATGTTCCTGGTCAAGATGAACGAGCCGCCCCAGCCCAACCCAGCCGCCAAGGCCCTCAAAGGCGGCGGCCAGAACCTGCCGCATCCTCGCTGAGGCACAGGATCTGACGAGAGCCGCGCACGGGGCGCGGCCTCTGCCGCCCAGTCCCCGGGGTGGCGCCTGGAGCGAGCGTGGCGGGCACGGCGGGAACAAAAGCCTGCCAGGGATACCATTGCGGGTTCTTACCCCGCATTTGTTCCCCCTTTTTCTGCCATGACCCACGCAACCGAATTCGCCCCTGGCCTCGTCATCCAGGGCATCGAGCCTCCGCTGTCCCTGTCCGCCTACAAGCTCATCGCTTTTGACATGGACTCCACCCTCATCAACATCGAGTGCGTGGACGAAATCGCCGATGCCGCCGGCCGCAAGGCCGAGGTGGCCGCCATCACCGAGGCAGCCATGCAGGGCGTGATCACCGACTACAAGGAGAGCCTGCGCCAGCGTGTGGCCCTGCTCAAGGGCGTGACGGTGCAGCACATGGAGCAGGTGCTCACCGAGCGCCTGCGCTTCAACCCCGGCGCCAAAGAGCTGATCACCGCCGCCAAGGCCGCAGGCCTGACCACGTTGCTGGTCTCGGGCGGCTTCACCTTCTTTGCCGACCGCGTGAAGGCGGGCCTGGGCATCGACTTTGCGCGCTCCAACATGCTGGAAGTGCAAGACGGCCAGCTGACGGGCCGCATGGTGGACCAGGCCTGGGGCGACATCTGCGATGGCGCAGAAAAGCGCCGCACGCTGCTGGAAGTGGCCTCGCTCATGGGCATTTCGCCGCAGCAGGCGATTGCCGTGGGCGATGGCGCCAACGACCTGCCCATGATGGGCGTTGCCGGCCTGTCGGTGGCCTACCACGCCAAGCCCGCCGTGCGGGCACAGGCCAAGGTGGCCATCAACCAGGGCGGGCTGGACCGCCTGCTGGAAGTGCTGCGCTGAGCGGCGTGGCGCCCCAGAACGCACAGGGTGCCACTGGATACTACTAATTTGATAGCTATCCAGGCATGTAGCACTAGCGCATCACGCCGTTTTTATTCAAAACCAGGTGCATCGGGCAATCCGGGCACCAACGCGGCCTTGCGGCGGGCACTGCCTGCGCGCGGGGCGGCCACCGTGGCCTGCAGCGCCACACCCTGGGGTGACGTAGGCGCCACCAGGTCTGCCAACGTCACGCCATCCAGCACCGCCAGATAGGCCTGCATGGCCTGGCCCAGCACCCCTTTCAGCCGACAGTGGCTGCTCAGGCGACACTGGTTGGAGGCGGGGTCAAAACACTCCACCAGGTTGAAGTCCGTCTCGGTGGCGCGCACTACCGCGCCGATGTGGATGGACGAGGCCGGCACCATCAGCCGCATGCCACCGCCCCGCCCGCGCGTGGTCTCCAGCAGGCCCTGGGCCGACAGCTGCTGCACGATCTTCATCAGGTGGCTGCGCGATATGCCATAGCCCTCGGCCACCTCCGTGATGGTGACGGGCTGCGCCCGCCCCTCGGTGGCAGCGCAGTACATCAGCACGCGCAGCGTGTAGTCGGTCCATTGGGTCAGTCGCATGGGTTTGCCGCAGATCAATCAAAAAGATGCATACAGCCTGAATTTTATTCGCTAAAATATTCAAACGATATGAATCTTTAAAGGACCACCATGAACGCCCGCATCGACACCCTGCACGCCACAGCCCCCACCACCCCGCTGCCACTGAGCGCCGAGCAGCAGATCGGCCAGATCGCCGTGCAGTTGCCGGGCGCCACTGCGGTGTTTCGGCGCCTCAAGCTGGACTTTTGCTGCGGCGGCCAGGTGAGTCTGGCCAAGGCGGCCGCCGACAAGGGGTTGGACGTCGACGCCGTACTGGCCGAGCTGGCGGCCCTGCAGCGCAGCGACGCCGTGCCCGAGGCGGCATCGCCCAGCGCGCTCATCGACCACATCCTGGCGCGCTACCACGAGGTGCACCGCCAGCAATTGCCCGAGCTGATCCGCATGGCCCGCCGCGTGGAGGCCGTGCACCGCGACCACCCGCAGGTGCCGGTCGGCCTGGCCGACCACCTGGAGGCCATGCACGAAGAGCTGCTCTCGCACATGCTCAAGGAAGAACAGGTGCTGTTCCCCATGCTCAAGAACGGCGGCAACCCGTTTGTGGGCCAGCCCATCGGCATGATGCGCGCCGAACACGTGGACCATGGCGAGGCGCTGGACAGGCTCAACGCGCTGACGAATGACGCCACGCCCCCCCAAGGCGCATGCAACACCTGGCGCGCGCTCTACGCAGGCATTGCCCAGCTGGGCGACGACCTCATCAACCACATCCACCTGGAAAACAACGTACTGTTTCCGCGGTTCGAAGCCAGCGCTGCTCCCGCCMAAGCTTGTGCCACGTCAGCCTGCGGCTGCCAGTGAGCGGGCACACTGCCGCCATGACCGACGAAGCCACACTCACACAGCCCGCCAGCCAGATCGCCCCCAGCGTAGAGAGCATCACGCAGCTGGTGCACGGCTTTTACGGAGACGTGCGGCGCGACCCGCTGCTGGGCCCGGTGTTTGAAAAGGCCCTGCACGGCCAGTGGGACGCCCACCTGCAGCGGCTGGTGGACTTCTGGAGCACCGTCGCGCTGGGCACCCGCAGCTTCAAGGGCGATGTCTTCGGCAAACACATGGCGCTGGAGGGCGTCACCCCTGCCCACTTTGCGGCCTGGGTGGGGCTGTGGCAACAGCACACCAGCCGCCTGTTTGCGCCCGAGGTGGCACGCGACCTGCAGGTGGCGGCCCATGGCATTGCACGCAACCTGTTCCGGGGCTACTTTGGCAACGACCCTGGTTTTGTGCAGCCCCGCGAGGAGCATGGCGGGCACGGCGCCCAACCCTGCGGCAGCGAAGGGGCCCAGCAGGGCTGAGGACTGGCACCTCGCGCGCCAGCAGGGTCCGCGCCCTCCCCGGATTATTTGCTCTTGTTGCCCGGCGTGAAGAACAGCGCCACGCCCACTGCTATCAGCGCCACCGGCCACCACACGCGCAGCAGCTCGCGCAGGCTGATGCTGATCAGTCCCAGGTTGGTCAGCAGAAAAAACACGCCCAGAACGACCAGAGCGATCGCAGCAATATTGCCCTTCATGTGCATTCCCTCGGTATGGTTGTTGGCCTGATGACGTCCATTATGGTCGCCAGCAACCAAAGGAACGCCCCAGTTTTTGCAATGGCATAGGTCTCTCAGCGCCCGCGCAACGGCCGCAGCAGGTCCGACAGCCCGTTGTGATCGATCTCGTGCATCAGCGCCAGCAACTGGCCCAGCTCGCCCTTGGGAAACCCTTCGCGCGCAAACCAGTTGAGGTAGTTGCCCGGCAGGTCGGCCAGCAGGGTGCCTTTGTGCTTCCCGTACGGCATCTCGGTGGTGACCAGGCGCTGCAGTTTCTCTGCGTCCATTACCCCGCCCCGCTCAGCCGCCCGCGCGCTTGACCTTGTGGCCCAGCTTCTGCAGCGCGGCCATCACACGCTCCACATGATCGCCCTGCACTTCAATCACGCCGTCCTTCCCCGTGCCGCCGCTGCCACACGCGGTCTTGAGCTGCTTGCCCAGCTGCTCCAGCGTGGCCTCGTCCACCAACACGCCCTTGACCAGGGTGACCGCCTTGCCGCCGCGCCCCTTGGTCTCGCGCGATACGCGCACGATGCCGTCGCCCGTGGGCAGGGGCTTGTTCTGCTTACAGGTGCACTGCACTACCGGCTGGCGGCAGGTGGGGCACATGCGGCCTGACTCGGTGGAATACACCAGGCCACCCAGGTCGGCAAAAGACTTCATGGCTTCTTCCCCTCCACCTCTTGCTGCAGCATGTGAAAGTCGAGCAGGCGTGTGGCCAGCAACGTCTCGGTCAGAAAACACACCAGCGCCAGCAAAAAGCAGGCAACGCCCGCCAGAAACCCGCCCACCGCAAGGCGGCTGGACTGAAAGTCGGTGGTTTCGCCCAGGAACAGCAGGATGATGGTCGTGCCAATGAGGAAGGCACAAAACGTCAGCAGCGCAATACAACCGTTGGCCAGCCGTCCACGCAAACGCAAGTCCGCCAGCTCCTTGTAGGCACGGGCCAGAAATTCGGGTTCGGCATTGACGCGCGCGCGGTCTTCCACCACACGCGCCCGGTCGATGATCCGGGCCAGGCGGCCGGCCACCGCGCCGATCATGCCGGACACCGCAGTGAGCAAAAACACGGGCGCCACCGCCAGCTGGATGCCGTGGGTAATGGCGGAGGTATCTAGGGGCAAAGCCATGGGGTTCGGGTCCGGGAAAACTGTCAACGAAAAACGGGGCGGCCCGATTATCGGTTGCCCAACGCAGGGGCCGAGCACTCGCATTCCCTGCAATCTTGCAAGTGCAAGGCGCGCATTGCTGGCCTGTGAGAACGCACCGGGCAAGAGGGCATCGGGCAAACGCGGCGACAATGCGGGCCATTACTGCTTTGTCCGCGCTGCCTTGCGTGCCCTCCTCAACGCATTCCCAGCGCCTTTCCATGCCTTTTGCCTCCCTCGGTCTGTCCCCCGCCCTTGTCCATGCCGCCGCCCAGGCGGGCTTTGTGGCGCCCACGCCCATTCAGGTGGGCGCCATTCCGGCCATCCTGCAGGGGGTAGATCTGCTGGGTGCCGCACAGACGGGCTCGGGCAAGACGGCGGCATTTGCCCTGCCCTTGCTGCAGCAGCTGCAGCTCAGCGCCACTGGCGGCCCGCGCCGGGTGCGCGCCCTGGTGCTGGTGCCCACCCGTGAACTGGCAGCGCAGGTGGGAGAAGTGCTGCGCAGCTTGGCGCAGCACCTGCAGCAACCGCTCAAGATCGCSATCGYSTTCGGCGGCGTGTCGATCAAYCCGCAGATGMTGRGCCTGCGCGGCGGCGCCGACATYRTGGTGGCCACGCCGGGCCGMCTGCTSGACCTGGTGGASCACAACGCGCTGCGCCTGTCGGCCGTGGCACACCTCGTGCTGGACGAAGCAGACCGGCTGCTGGACCTGGGCTTTGCCGAGGAACTGYAGCGCGTGCTGGCGCTGTTGCCAGCCCGGCGGCAGAACCTGTTTTTCTCGGCCACATTCCCAACCGCAGTGCAGGCGCTGGCCGATGGCCTGCTGAAGCAGCCGGTGCGCGTGGAGGTGCCCCACACACCGGGTAACGAGCCTGCCATCGAACAACGCGCCATTGCGGTGGACGCCAGCCGCCGCACCCAGTTGCTGCGCCACCTGGTCAAGGAGCACAACTGGTCGCGCGTGCTGGTGTTTGTGGCCACGCAATACGCGGCCGAGCATGTGGCAGAGAAGCTGTACAAGGCGGGCATCTTTGCATCGCCCTTCCACGGCGGCCTGAGCCAGGGCGCGCGCAACCAGGTGCTGCAGGAGTTCAAGGACGAGCGCTGGCAGGTGGTCGTGACCACCGACCTCGCAGCACGYGGCATCGACATTGCGCAGTTGCCTGCCGTGGTGAACTACGACCTGCCCCGATCGGCCGTGGACTATGTACACCGCATCGGCCGCACCGGCCGGGCGGGCGAGAGCGGCATGGCCGTGAGCTTTGTGACCGCCGATGCCGAGGCGCATTTCCGGCTGATCGAAAAACGCCAGCACCTCACCATCCCACGCGAGCAGATTGCGGGCTTTGAACCCACCGAGGCTCCCGCGCCCGCACCATCCACCGACCCCGGGGGCACCGGCGGCATCAAGGGCAAACGCCCCAGCAAAAAGGACAAGCTGCGCGCAGCAGCGGCGCAGGCAGCCGATGCCCCCGCTGCCCACAAAAAAGGCCCCTGAAAGGGGCCTGCAGTGCTTGACTGAGGGTGAGCGGGGTGGCATCCACCCAGCGCCAGGGCTTACGCGCCTTCTTCGTCGTCCGCGTCCAAGCCATCTGGCCCGCTGTGTGAAGCCTCACCAGCCGGACGGGGTGTGCGCTTGCCGGGCTTGGCCAGAATTTCCACATAGAACTGGGCGCCCCCCTCGGCGGCCACGCCGTTGATCAGCCCGGTCAAGGCGGCCAGGTGCGCCACGGCGGCGTCTTCCTTGGTGCGGCCAAACTGGCAGTYAAAGTCCCAGAARTCSGCGCCTTCTGGCAGGWCGCGGCGCCGYTCGCGCTTGATGTACTTGCGAATTTCGTGCTTGACGGCATCCAGAACGCGATCGCGGTTCTTGCCTTCAACGTGGAGTTGGAAAGTTTTTCTCATGGGCGATAGTACCGCCTGCGACAGGTGCCGTTTCACACCGGCGCATCCAGGTGCCACAATGGTGCATTACTTTTGGTTACCACCAGCCCATGAACCACGACCTGCGCCTGCTGCACCTGTTGCCAGCGGCTGTGCTTGTCACACAACAGGGCGCCATCCGCTTTGCCAACGCCGCCAGCATGGAGTTGCTGGAGGCGCCCAGTATCGACAGCCTGATCGGGCGGCTGTCTGGCGACTTTGTGCACCCCCTGGACCAGGTGCGCTCCACCAACCGTATCCAGCAGGTGGCCGTGCCCGAGCAGGCCGGGCGGCCCAACAAGTCCTCCGAGTTCCGTATCCGCACCGAGCGCGGCAACTTGCGCATGGTGCTGATCAGCAGTGTGGCCATGGAATGGGACGGTGCCCCCGCCGTGCTCATGTGCGGCATGGACATGACACACCAGAGCGAGATCGAGGCCCAGCTGCGCGAGAGCGAGCAGAACTTCCGGCGCCTGTTCGAGAACATGCAGGACGTGTACTACCGCACCGATGCGCAGGGCATCGTGCAGCATGTGGGTCCGGGCGTGCGCCGGGTGCTGGGCTACGAGCCCCACGAAATCGAAGGCCGCACGGCCGAGTCGTACTACCCCCAGAGCAAAGACCGCGACGCGTTCAAGGCCGCGATCATGGAACACGGCGAGGTGTCGGACTTTCCGGGCCAGATGGTGCGGCGCGATGGCACGGTGATCGACATCTCTATCAGCAGCCATGCGCTGTACGACCATGCAGGCAATTTTGCGGGGGTCGAAGGCATCTACCGCGACGTCACGCAGCGCAAGAACCTGGAGCGCGAGCTGCAGCGTCTGGCCACCACCGACATGCTGACGGGCATTGCCAACCGCCGCGCGTTTCTCGAATGCGCCGAGTCGGCCTATGCCCATTCACGCAGCAACGGCGAGCCGCTGACCTTGCTGATGCTGGACCTGGACCACTTCAAGGCCATCAACGACCGTTTTGGCCACCTGGAGGGCGACCGGGCGCTGCTGGCGTTTGCGCAGGCCATCAAGGGCCAGTTGCGTGCCAGCGATGCTGTGGGCCGCCTGGGCGGCGAAGAGTTTGGCGTGCTGCTGCCGCTGACCACACTGGCCGAGGGCCTGGAGGTGGCCACGCGCATGCTGCGTAGTGTTAGCGCGCTGGAACTGACGGACGAAGCAGGCCACTGCTACTGCGTGACCACCAGCCTGGGGGTGAGCACCTTCCGCCAGAGCGATCGCAGCCTGCGCGACATGCTCGACCGCGCCGACCAGGCGCTGTACCTGGCCAAGCACCGGGGGCGCAACCAGGTGGCTTCGCTCGAGACGCTGGACGAGTGATCATTTCAGTCGCCCTGATCGGTGAGAGATCAGGGCCATGCGGCATGCCAAGGCACCTGTTCAAAGGCGCATGCGTTCCTGCTGCAGGTTCCACAGGCAGGCGGCGATGCGCAGCAGCATCTCCATCACCTGCTCCGAGCCGCTGCAGGACAGCTCCAGATCATCAATGAGCATCGCCAGCTGGGAGATGGCGTCTTCGGGTGCGGCAGCGCCACCACTGCGAGCCACCTCGGCAATCGCGATCAATACGTCGGTGCGGTTCATGGCGCAGGTCTTGGCGTGGTGGGTGGCAATGCCTCGGTCATTGGCTGCATAGGCCACGCGATGCAGAGACCACGCCGCCGCCGGTCTAGCGTGCCGAGATGGCCAGTTGCGCGCGACTGCCAGCCCCGCCCTCCAGAGCCACAGCAGGGGGCAACCCTGCCG
>NZ_JBGFFF010000161.1:0-9707 GCF_056175785.1 Acidovorax sp. LjRoot204 | reverse complement strand
CCACCTGGACAGGGTGGGACATGATCTCGCCCACTGCCTGGGGTTGCCCACCACGCCCCATGACCAGTGTGCGCAACCGCTGCCCAAGCCCTTCATGGGTGTCCAGGTTGGCTAGCCGCATGAAGTCGGCCACCGTCACGATACCGATCACCTGGCGCTGCGCATCCACCACCGGCAGCGCCTTGATTTGCTGCAAACGCATCAGGGCCCACGCCTCCTTCAGCGACACGCCGGCCTCCACAGCGTGAGGCGGACTGGACATGATGTCCGCGCAGCGCAACTCTCCCAGGGTTCTCTGGAAAGCTGCGCGGCCCGCCAGGTGCAACAACCCCTCTAAATCCGCCCGGCTCACATCGAGCACCTGGTTGTAATGGGCCAGCGCCGCATCGACATCCGACGCAGTGAAAGCGCCCTGACTCGTTGCCACCCGCGGCGTGACACGCTGAGGATGTGGGTAGCGACGGCCTGTCAAACCGTTGTAGACCACGGCGGCGATCAACAGGAGTACGACGTTGAACAACACCGGGAATGCCGCAAGGTGCCACCCATCGCCAGAGGTCAACACCACGTACAACGCCATGGCCCCACCCGGAGGATGCAGACAACGCAATGGCACCATGAGCGCGATGGCCAGCCCCACTGCCACAGCCCCCGCCAGGGCCTTGTCCGGAATCAACGCAGAGCAGACCGCCCCCACCAGCGCCGACAAGGTGCTGCCACCCAACACTGGCCAGGGCTGCGCCAGCGGGCTGGAGGGCATGCCAAACACCAGCACGGCACTGGCGCCCAGAGAAGCCACCATCCACGGCCCAGTGTCATTCCCCTGGGCCCACCAGCGGCTGAGCCATGCCGTGAGCAGCACACCGATCACCGCGCCCACCACAAAGCGCAGGCGCTCTTTGCCATCAATACCCAGCGGGGCGGGCCAGAAATGCCGCAGCCATTCGGCCAGGCGCGCCACCAATGGCGGCCGGGACGGCGCAGAAGGAGAAAGGTCGGAGGGGGAAGAAGGAGGCATACAGAATAAAAAAGCGGATGCAACCGCAAGCTGCATCAACTCGGCGCAGACTGGATGGTGGCCGGCTCCGAGCAGTCAACAACACTATCACTCCGCCGGGCCATCTCGCCATATGCGACGGGTCTGATGATCAGTCCACGATTGTGCAGGCAGGGCCATGCTGCAGGAGCGCGAGAGGTCATCGGTCCGTCGGAACACCTCCGGGCACCGGTCGGTGCCGCTACCGCCTCCCTGCTGGAAACTACCTAGAACGCAGGCTCAAATCGGCCACCCGAACCCAAAAAACACGATCTATACTGCACAAAAAATTAATACATGCATTTTAATTCATATTTCAAAGTTACCCCCTGGCTGCGGTAGCCATCAACGTTCGCAGCCATGTCACGCGGATTCGTCAGGCCTCTAGCAGCGAAGACAGAGAACCCACGGAAGCCACGCCCCATGCACGCGGAACCCCACGCCAGCGCCGGTACGGGTAACCCATAGGTATTCACCACCGAACGCTTGCAGTAAATTACTTTAAGCCTAAACAAAGGAGACAAGCCCCATGACCACCCGCCGCCTCGTCATCAGCCGCAGTGCCGCCCTCGTTGGCGCAGCATCCACGGGCCTGCTGCTGCCCTCCATCGTGCGTGCTCAAAGTGGCAAGGTGCGCGTGGGGTTCATGTTGCCCTACACCGGCACCTTTGCTCAACTGGGTGTGGCCATCGAAAACGGCGTGCGCCTGGCCATCGACCAGCAGGGAGGCAAGCTCGGCGGCCGCGAGATCGAATGGTTCAAGGTCGATGACGAGTCCGAGCCCAGCAAGGGCGTGGAAAACGCCAGCAAGCTGGTCCAGCGCGACAAGGTCGATGTGCTGATTGGCACCGTGCACTCGGGCGTGCAGATGGGCATCCAGAAGGTGGCGCGCGACACCGGTGTGCTCAACCTCATCCCCAACGCGGGCGTGCACGCCGCCACCCGCGCGCTGTGCGCGCCCAATGTATTCCGCACTTCGTTCAGCAACTCCCAACCCACCCTGGCGCTGGGCAAGGCCATGGTCGAAAAGGGCCACAAGAAGGCCGTATGGATCACCTGGAAGTACGCTGCTGGTGACGAGGCGTTTGAGGGCTTCAAGGAAAGCTACACCAAGGCCGGCGGCACCATCGTCAAGGAGCTGGGCCTGCCCTTCCCCAACGTCGAATTCCAGGCGCTTCTGACCGAGATCGCGGCCCTCAAGCCTGATGCCGTGGCCTGCTTCTTCGYCGGTGGCGGCGCGGCCAAGTTCATCAAGGACTATGCGGCGGCCGGCCTCAAGGACAAGATTCCGCTGTACGGCTCGGGCTTCCTCACCGAGGGCGTGYTGGACGCTGCCGGCCCCGCGGCCGACGGCATCATCACCACCATGCACTACAGCGATTCGCTGGACACGCCGCGCAACAAGCAGTTCCGCTTGGAATACGCCAAGGCCTTTCGCAGTCAGCCCGACGTGTATGCCGTGCAAGGCTACGACACCGGCCTGCTGCTGGTGCAGGGCGCCAACGCGGTCAAGGGCGACCTTTCTGCCAAACCGGCCGTCATTAAGGCGATGGAAAGCGCAGTCATCGACAGCCCACGCGGCAAGTGGACGATGAGCAAGTCGCACAACCCCGTGCAGGACATCTACCTGCGCCGCGTCGAGAACAAGGAAAACAAGGTGATCGGCGTAGCCGCCAAGGCACTGGCCGACAGCGGCGCCGGTTGCAGGATGGGATAACACCCCCTGAGGCGCTGCGCGCCTTCCCCCCGTTCTCGCAGCGCTGCGCGCAACTGGCGGGGGACGCAGCCCTCGCTGCGGGGCGGCCCTTGCCCGGCTGCCCTCCATGGGGCCGCGCCAGTTACCAACTCCACGGGTACATCGCCCGCACAAGGCCGTTTTCACCAGTGGCTGCCAGCCACATCGGCAGGCCGCCAACATCACCACATTCATGGACTTCGCCACCTTCCTGATCCAGCTGCTCAACAGCGTTCAATACGGCCTGCTGCTGTTCATGCTGGCGGCCGGGCTCACGCTGATCTTCGGGATCATGGGCGTGRTSAACCTKGCGCACGGCAGCTTYTACATGCTGGGGGCTTACCTCGCGTATTCGCTCTCAGGGCATTTCGGCAGCCTGGCGTTGGCCATCGTGGGTGGCGCGCTGCTGTCGGTGGTCTTCGGGCTGGCGCTTGAATGGCTGCTCTTTCGCCACTTCTACCACCGCGACCACCTGGACCAGGTATTGCTGACCTTCGGGCTGATCTACATCTTTGAAGAACTGCGCTCCATCCTGTGGGGCGACGATGTGCAYGGCGTGCCCATCCCCAAGGTACTGGACTGGTCGATTCCGCTCACCGACACCCTCTCCTACCCGGTCTACCGGCTGTTCATCTCGGGGGTGTGCATCGCACTGGCGGTGGCCCTGTACCTGCTGATCTCCAAGACGCGTTTGGGCATGAAGATCCGCGCGGGCGCCTTCAACCGCGACATGGCCGAGTCGCTGGGCGTGAACATCAAGCTCATCCATGCCATCGTCTTCGCGCTGGGTGTAGGCCTGGCGGCCGTCGCGGGCATGGTGGCTGCACCGGTGTCCAGCGTGTACCCGAACATGGGCTCGTCGGTCCTCATCATGTGCTTTGTGGTGGTGGTGATTGGTGGCATAGGCTCAGTACGGGGAGCGCTGATTGCGGCGCTGCTGGTGGGCCTGGTCGATACGTTTGGCAAGGTGCTGCTGCCGCAGGCAGCGGGCATGCTGGTCTATATGCTGATGGCGGCCGTGCTGCTGTGGAAACCCGAAGGCCTGTTTAAGCAATGATTACCCCCACGCTCATCACTTCGTGTATCTCGCTGCCCCCCCAGGGGGCCTTCGCTGCCTTGGGGCGGCCCGGCGGCCGCTCATGAGCACCCCGCGCGCCAATATCGAAGTGCTGCCGCGCAGCGTTCAGTTCGCCCTGGCACTGGGGCTGGCTGCGTTGCTGCTGTTCCCTGTGGTGGGCAGCGACTTTTACGTACAGATGGTCACCCGCATGATGATCATGGCCATCTTTGCCATGAGCCTGGATCTGCTGCAGGGCGTGACCGGACTGGTATCACTGGGCCATGCTGCGTACTTTGGCGTGGCGGGCTACGCCCTGGCCTTTCTCACCCCCGCAGACATGCCGGTCAGCCTGTGGTGGTCGCTGCCGCTGGCCGTGGCGGTGTCCGGCCTGGTGGCACTGGTGATCGGGTTCTTTGTGGTGCGCACCCACGGCATCTACTTCATCATGGTCACCATGGCTTTTGCGCAGATGGTCTTCTACCTGTTCTTCGACAACAAGGTGCTGGGTGGATCGGACGGGCTGTAYATCAACTTCCGGCCCGATGCGTCGCTCTTCGGCTGGCTGCCGTTCGATCTGGAGGGACGCAAGACCTTCTACTACTTTACGCTGGCGCTGGTGGTGCTGGTGTACGTGCTGCTGCGCCGCCTGCTGTGGAGCCCGCTGGGTCGCGCGCTGGCGGGCATCCGCATCAACGAGCACCGCATGCGCGCCATGGGCTTTGGCACACGGGGCTACAAACTCACCGCCTTCACCATCGCCGGGGCGCTGGCAGGCCTGGCGGGTTACCTGTGGGGCGCGCAGACCGGCTATGTGAATCCTGAGCTCATGGGATTTCACATGAGCGCGCACGCCATCATGATGGTCATTCTGGGCGGCATGGGTAACTTTGCAGGCGCCATCGTGGGTGCGTTTGCCTTCGAGTACCTGCTGCACGTGTTCAAGGACATCAGCAAACACTGGCAGCTTCTGATGGGAGGCTTCATCGTGCTGGTGGTGGTGGCCGCGCCGCGCGGGCTGCTGGGCATGTTTGCGCAGCGGAGCGCAGCCAAGGCTTCGGAGGGATCGCACCATGGCTGAAGTCCTGTTGTCTGCACAGAAGGTCACCAAACGCTTCGGCGGCCTGGCTGCCGTCAATGGTGTTTCGGTGGACCTGTGGCGGGGCAAGATCCATGCGGTGATCGGCCCCAACGGCGCTGGCAAGTCCACCCTGACCAACCTGCTCTCGGGCGACCTGCCTCCCACCTCGGGCCAGGTGCTGCTGGGCGGCACCAATGTGACCGGCTGGGCACCCGAACGCATCTCGCGCCAGGGCCTGGGCCGCAGCTACCAGAAGACCAACATCTTCCTGCCRCTCACCGTGCACGAAAACGTGCGCCTGGCGGCCCAGTCGCGCGAGGCACAGCAGCCCTGGAACCCGTTGCGCTGGTGGCAGGACACCCGCTCGGACACTATCA
Source organism: Acidovorax sp. LjRoot204 (assembly GCF_056175785.1). NCBI lineage: Bacteria > Pseudomonadati > Pseudomonadota > Betaproteobacteria > Burkholderiales > Comamonadaceae > Acidovorax > Acidovorax sp. LjRoot204. The sequence continues at coordinate 4,421 of NZ_JBGFFF010000161.1, read as the reverse complement.
AAAACAGAGCAACCAGCGCACGTCTTGAAAGCGCTATCGAGCTGTCTGGTCTCAAAGACCGGCGCATGGCCATTGCGGGTGCCATGAGCCACGGCGAGCAGCGCCAGCTGGAAATTGCCATGACCCTGGCCACCGAGCCGCAGGTGCTGCTGCTCGACGAGCCCCTGGCCGGCATGGGGGTGGCCGAGGCCGAGCGCATGGTGGAGCTGCTGCAGCGACTCAAGCCTGCCCACGCCATGATGCTGGTCGAGCACGACATGGATGCCGTGTTTGCGCTGGCCGACCGCCTGACGGTGATGGTCAACGGCGAGGTGATTGCGCATGGCACACCGCCCGAGGTTCGCGCCGATGCCACCGTGCAGGCCGCCTACCTGGGGGAGGACCACTGAGATGATCACTCCATGGATCGATGCCAAGGGCATCCACACTTTCTACGGCAGCAGCCACATCCTGCACGGCATTGATTTCACCGTGGGCCAGGGCGAGACCATCGGCCTCATGGGCCGCAACGGCATGGGCAAGAGCACCCTGCTCAAGTCGCTGATGGGCCTGGTCAAGCCCCGCTCGGGCAGCGTGGCCGTGGCGGGCCGCGACATGACTGGCAAGCCTCCCTACGAAGTGGCCCGGCTGGGCATTGCCTACGTGCCCGAGGGCCGTGGGATCTTCGGCAACCTGAGCGTGGTCGAGAACCTGCAGATGGCCGCCCGCGCCGGCACACGTGGGCAGCGCGACTGGACCTACGAGCGCGTGCTGGAGACCTTTCCGCGCCTGAAGGAGCGCCTGGGCCACGGCGGCCAGCAGCTCAGCGGTGGCGAACAGCAGATGCTCACCATCGGCCGCGCACTGATGACCAACCCCGACGTGCTCATCCTCGATGAAGCCACCGAGGGCCTGGCGCCGCTGATCGCACGCGAGATCTGGCGCATCTGCAGCCTCATCAAGGACAGCGGCATCAGCAGCGTGATCGTGGACAAGAACTGGAAGCACGTCACGCAGATCACCGACCGCAACGTCATCCTGGTCAAGGGCCAGGTGGTGTTTGACGGCAGCTCGGACGCACTGCATGCGCAGCCCCTGCTGCTGGAGCAGTACCTCGGGGTTTGAGCGCACCGGCTACAGCCAGCCCGGGATAAAGCGGGAGCTCGGTGGCCGCGTAGCGGCTCGACCTACTAGCGCGGGCTGATCGTCACCGGCACATTCAGCTGTGCGGACAAACCCGCCGAGTCTTTGGCTGTGACCACCAGCTGATAGCTGCCAGCCACCGGCTTGGGCCAGTTGGCCCTGATGGTGCTTCCAGACACTACAAAGCCCATGCCCAATGGCACACCGGTGATGGAGACGGAGAGCGAGGTGGCGCCCGGCGAGGTGATGTTGATGCTGCCGGACAGCGGTTGACCGGCTACGCCCACCATGGCTGAGGCCGTGATCACCGGCCCTGCCGTGGCGATCTTGACCGTGAAGACGCCCTTGCCCGACAAGCCCGTCTTGGTGTCCTTCGCCGTCAAGGTCACGCTGTACGTACCAGCCACCGGTTTGGGCCAGCTCACCACACCATCTGCAGCCACAAGCATTCCCGATGGAGCCCCTGCAAGGGAATACGCCACCGGATTGACAGCGCTGACATTCGCCTTGAAAGACAGAGCGACACCAGGGCGGCCTGTAATGCTCGCGCTTTCGATCGTCGGGGCCACCGGAGCGATCACGTTGATGTTGTAAACCCCCTGCCCAGTGAGCCCCGTCTTGGTGTCCTTTGCCACAACGGTGACGGCGTAGGCCCCTGCCACAGGAGCCGGCCACGACACCACACCTGCAGCACTGATCGACATGCCAGTGGGCGCACCGRCAAGGCTCAGAGTCACGGGGTTGGGAGCGTTGACGGACACCGTGAAGGTCAGTGCCGCACCTACGGTACCGCTGATACTGGCCGATGTGACCACCGGCGCTGGCGCAGGTGCTGCAGCGCCAGCCAGCAAGCCCACCAGCGCGCCGGCATTGGGAGTACCCAGGCCTGTCAACTGGTCATAGCCAGGCCCGGCCGAGCAAGTACCGCAGACGCCGTGGCTGCCCAAGCGAATGTCGGAAAAACTGCTCGCATAGTTGGATGCCACTGCGCCTATCTGCCCATAGAGCAACGCGTGCCCACCGCCCATCACTGGTCGCGCAGCTTGCTGCCTGCCTGCGTTGGCCACTGCTACAAGTCCGGCCCACATGGGTGCTGCCAGGCTGGTACCGCCTGCACTGATCCATTGCACAGCACTGCTTCCTGGCTGCATCACCGCCACGTACTGCCCGGTGGCAGGGTCGGCATTCATGGCCACATCAGCCACCGTGCGACGCACCAGCGAGCCAGTACCCGGCACAGACGACTTCTGGTACACCGGCACGGCGATGAAGCCGCTGGTACCACCACCCGTGCCCGACCAGCTCACCTCACTGCGCGCCCCGCTGCCGGAATAGGTCAGGGTTGTGCCGCCCACCGCGATGACATTGGAAGAAACTGAAGGCCAGTTCACCCCTGCGCCAGAATCGCCGGTCGCCGCCAGATAGGTCATTCCCGCGGCAGTAAAAGCAGAGTCCACAGAGGCTGTCCATGCACCTTCCTGCGCACCGAAGCTCATGGACACCACTCCCGGCCCCATGGTGTTGGCCAGCCGTACGGCGCCCAGCAAGCTGTTCACCGATGCGTCGGGCGCCTCCACAAGAACGATACGTGCCAGCGGCGCAATCGCATGCACCCACTGAACGTCCAACGCGATTTCCGTCGCCCACCCGGCGTCGTATGCGGGCGCCACGCCAGAAATGCCGCCGGATGCTGTGCTGTAAGCCACCCACAATTCGCAACCCGCTGCAGGGGAGGCAGCGGCCAGGGGCAGCCCAGTGGTTACTGGCAACACCTTGGCAGCACAGGTGGGCAACCCGAACTTCTGATTAAAAGCTGCCAGTTCGGCTGCCACGTTGGGGTTGTGCTTCGCTCCAATGACATACACCGTCTGCCCTGCCCCCAGTTGAGCGGCTTGGGCTCCGGACGGCTTGGAGCCTACAGCGGGCAACGCGCCGAAGCCGTAGGCCGCGCGTACCTGAGCGACCGAATAGGTGGTGACCACACCTGTACCTGCGAGAGGCGCTGCCAGCGCATCCTTGGGCCCCGTCCAGGTCATATTCGCCGACTTCTGCTGCACCTCCTCCAGGGTGGAGGGTGTGAGACGGCGGGTGGACAATGCCTTGAACATCTCCGGCACCGGCTGCGACTTGGGCGCACTCCGCGCGGACTGGTTGGCATCCTCCACGTCCATGTCGTCAGGAGCCTCTAGCACCACTGGCGCGATGTGGAACGTGGGCTGCGCCCCCAAGCTCTCCACCTCTGGCGGCAACATCTCGGCAGACACTTGCAGCGTCGTGGTGGTGGAGGCCACGTCGCTGAGCCCTTCCGTGTCGGCAGAGCCGCCGCACCCCAAGACAACCAAGGGAACGACAGAGAGCAACGCCCAGCGAGCATGCTGGGGCTTGCGAGTGAAAAGGTGACGGCGGGTCTGCGTTGGCATTCTGTTCTCCAGGACATGCGGGAATCACACCGCACACACCGAAGAAAGCCGGGATGCAAACACCTGTGAGGATTGCCGACGCGCCCTGGAGCACCCCCCCAAGCACACACCCTGGAGAACCGTGGCAACCCCGCTGCCATGCCCATTCAAAAGGGGTTAGACCGGTGGCTTTGCGACCCCGACTTTCGTGCGGGTGTGCCTTGATGGAGTAAATGTAATTGTTTGAAACGGAAAAATCAATAAATTTGATAATAATTTCAAATTTATCACCTAACTACCAGGAGTGCCAGACTCCATCCACCGCATGCACACGCACCCTTGATAACCCGGGTCGCGAGCAGCCCCCCCGTCGTTAGAATCATTCGCTCTATCGACTCAGGAAGAACGTTTTGTCCGATCGCCTCGCCGTACTGCCCCAATACGCTCTTCCCAAACGCGCACTGACCACCCTGGCGGGCAAGTTCGCATCGGCCCGGCTGGGCGGCCTCACCACCTCGGTGATCCGCTGGTTCGTGGGTCGCTACAACGTCAACATGGCCGAGGCGGCCAACCCCGACATTGCCAGCTACACGTCGTTCAATGACTTCTTCACGCGGGCGCTCAAGTCCGGCGCCCGCCCGCTGGCCCAGGCCGATTTGATCTGCCCTGTGGACGGTGCGATCAGCCAGTTTGGCCCCATCTCCAAGGACCAGGTTTTCCAGGCCAAGGGGCACACCTACTCCACCACCGCCCTGGTGGGTGGCGATGCGGCCGCCGCAGCCCGTTTTGACAACGGCCACTTCGCCACGCTGTACCTGAGCCCGCGCGACTACCACCGCATCCACATGCCTTGCGCGGGCGAGCTCACGCGCATGGTGCATGTGCCGGGCGACCTGTTCT
>NZ_JBGFFF010000160.1:0-9847 GCF_056175785.1 Acidovorax sp. LjRoot204 | reverse complement strand
GGTGCTGTTGCTGCGCCGTCCCCGCGTGGATCTGCCACCCGAGTGGCTGGYACGCCTGCAGTCGCTGGAGCAAACCACACAGGCGACGCAGATTGCGGTGGCCAAGAATGATGGCGCGCTGGACGGCATGGGGCAGCAGCTGCGTGGTTTTACCCAGACCACGCAGTCCACGCTGGAGACACTGCGCCACGCCGTGGACGAACGCCTGGCCCAGGCCGTGGCCGAATCCCGCAACGGCCGCGCCGAGCTGTTGGCTGCCTTTGGCGTATTCGAGGCGCGGCTGGAGCAGCGCCTCACGGCCCTGGATGCGGCCACACGCCTCACGCTCGATTCGCTCAAGGGGGATACCCAGTCGCAGCTGGGAGTGATGTCGCAAGCGCTCAAGGACCAGCTCGAAGCCAACGGCTTTCAGATCAAGAACCAGTTTGCGGTGCTGCAAGACGCCGTGTCGCAGCAGCTCACCGGGCTGGTGCAGGGCAGCCAGCACAACGCCGAGCAGCTGCGCACCGCGCTCAACGAGCGCCTGGCCGCCATCCAGGCCGACAACGCCACCAAGCTCGAAGAAATGCGCCGCACGGTGGACGAAAAGCTGCACGCCACGCTGGAGCAGCGCCTGGGCGAGTCGTTCAAGCTGGTGAGCGACCGGCTCGAACAAGTGCACAAGGGCCTGGGCGAAATGCAGACCCTGGCGGGCAGTGTGGGCGATTTGAAGCGCGTGATGACCAACGTGAAGTCGCGCGGCACCTGGGGCGAAATGCAGCTGGGCGCCATCATCGACAACGTGCTCACGCCCGACCAGTTCGCGCGCAACGTCAAGACCGTGCCGGGCAGCGATGAGCTGGTGGAGTTTGCGATCCGCCTGCCCGGCAAGAGCGACGAGCATCCGGTGTGGCTGCCCATTGACTCCAAGTACCCCGTGGAGCAGTACCAGCGCCTGCTGGACGCGCAGGACGCGGCCGACAAGGCGGCCATTCAGTCGGCAGGCAATGCGTTCGAGACGTCGATCAAGCTGGAGGCCAAGAAGATCTTTGCCAAGTATGTGTCGCCCCCACACACCACCGATTTCGCCGTGCTCTATCTGCCCACCGAGGGCCTGTTTGCCGAGGTGATGCGCCGCCCCGGCCTGGTCGAATCCGTGCAGAACGACTGCCGCGTGATGATCACCGGCCCGGCCAACCTGGCCGCCATGCTCAACAGCCTGCAMATGGGCTTCAAGACACTGGCGATCGAAAAGCGCTCGTCCGAGGTGTGGAGCCTCTTGGGCATGGTCAAGACCGAGTTCGCCAAGTTTGGCGACGTGGTCGAGGCCACCAAAAAGTCCATTGACGCCGCAGCCAAGAAGTTTGACGAGGTAGGTGTGCGCACCCGCGCCATCCAGCGCAAGCTGCGGGATGTGCAGGACCTGCCTGCGCCCGACACAGCCGTGCCGCTGGCAGGGGCCAGTTCATCGGCATTGCCCGGTTTGGATTCCGAGGACGACCTGCCGTGAACTGGGCCCTGGCGCGCCTGATTGCGGGGCAGATCTGCGTGCACGCCTGCATGGCGGGCATGCGACTGGCGGCGCCACTGCTGGCGCTGCGCGAGGGCCACAGTGCAGCAGCCGTGGGGGTGTTGCTGGCATTGTTCGCACTCACGCAGGTTTTTCTGGCCTTGCCCGCAGGGCGCTATGCGGACCGGCACGGCTTGAAGCGCCCCGTGGGCTACGCGGTGGCCCTTGCATCGGCAGGGGCTGCGCTGGCGCTGGTGTTCCCCGTCTTTCCGGTGTTGTGTGTGGCTGCGTTGATGACCGGTGGCGCCACCGGAGCCGCCACCATTGCACTGCAGCGCCACGTGGGGCGCGCTGCGCACGACGCCACGCAGCTCAAGCAAGTGTTCAGCTGGCTGGCCATCGGGCCTGCGGTGTCCAACTTCATCGGGCCTTTCTGCGCGGGGCTCATGATCGACAACGCGGGCAGTGCGGCGGGCAGCACCGAGGGCTATCGCGCCGCCTTCGCCCTGATGGCGGTGTTGCCCCTGCTCACCTGGTTCTGGGTGCGAGACACGGTAGAGCTGCCGCCCGTGATTGCCGCCGCGGGCGGCCCCCCGCAGCGCGCGTGGGACCTGATGAACGAACCTCCGTTTCGCCGCTTGCTGCTCGTCAACTGGATCTTGTCCTCGTGCTGGGACGTGCACACCTTCGTGGTCCCGTTGCTGGGGCACGAGCGGGGCCTGTCGGCGTCCGTCATTGGCTCCATCCTGGGGGCGTTTGCGATTGCCGCTGCCGTCATCCGCGTGCTCATGCCCGTCGTGGCAGAGCGCCTGCGCGAACGGGTGGTGGTGGCGGGCGCCATGGTTGCTACGGCCGTGCTGTTTGGCGTCTACCCGCTGCTGCACAGCGCGCTGGCGATGGGCGCGTGTTCGGTGCTGCTAGGGTTTGCACTGGGCTCGGTGCAGCCSATGGTGATGAGCMTGCTGCACCAGATCACGCCGCMKGCSCGSCAYGGCGAGGCGCTGGGCCTGCGSCTCATGRCCATCAACGCMTCSAGCGTGSYCATGCCSATGCTGTTCGGCTCCGCCGGGGCCGTGATCGGGGTGGGARGGCTGTTCTGGGTGGTGGGCTGCGCTGTGGGGGGCGGTGCACGGACGGCGTGGCGCATGGGCGAAAACCACCCCGCAGAGTCCCCCAAAAAGGGTAAACAGGTGTAAATTGCCCACACCCGGCAGCGGGTTTCGAGAGGGGGCGTTCATGTACCTGCGAATTTGGTCACGGCGCGTGTTGCCATGGTGCGCGGTTCTGGCCTGGGGAGGCAGTCTGTCATGCGTGGCGCGGGCTGATGACCTTGTACAGCAAGCGTTGGCGCTGGTTCAGCAGGGTCAGGCACTTCAGGCGTTCCGCTTGCTGGATGCGCAGGAGGCCCAGCGCGCTGGCGACCCCGTGTTTGATGCCGCCATGGGCGATGCTGCGCATGCCGCCGGGCAATACACGCGCGCCATCATGGCGCGAGAGCGCTGGCTGGCTGCTCAACCTGGCAGCACGGAGGCCCAAGTGGCGCTCGGGCAATCCTTGCAGGCTGTGGGCGACCGCCGGGGCGTGATGGCCTTGCCCGCGCCGGTGCAGGCCGCACTCATTCCGGTGGATGCCGGGCACACGCTGGATCAGTTTCTGTATTCCTACGATCGCCTGGATGCCGGAGGGCGCTCTTCGCTCAAGGGCTACGTGGAGTTGGGCGTCGGCCATGACTCCAATGCCAACGCAGCGCCCGTGGTGGGCGAACTGCAGTCTCCAGTGCCTGGCACCCCGGCGTGGGCGCTGCTGCCCGAGGCCCTGGCGACCTCGGGCAACTATGTGGTGGCGCAAGCGGGGCTGCGGGGGCGGGCGGTGCTCAATTCGCGCTGGTCGGTGGTGGGCACAGCCGTGGGGGCTGCCCGGCACTACGGGGGCACCGCTGACCGGTTCGACCACACAGCACTGGATGGCACCCTGGGCTTGGCATGGCGGGCCGAGYGCCATGAGCTGATTGCGTCTGGCCAAGGGTCTTACTACGCGCTGGACGGCACGCGTTTGCGCACCATGGGCGGGGTGCTGGGTGAATGGATTTACCGCATAGACGGTTTTCGCCAGTGGGGCAGCTTTGTGCAGGTGCTCGACGTGCGTTACCCCGACCAGGCCTTGCGCAATGTGCGCCGCAGCGTGGTGGGCACCTCGTACTCCCATCTGTTTCGCAATGGCTCATCGGCCTATGGGGGCGTGTACGGTGGTCAGGAGCGCGCGCAGGCCAGTGGTGCTGACGCGCTGGGCCATCGGCTGTGGGGCCTGCGGGCGGGGGGGCAGTGGCCCCTGGCGCCTCAGTGGTCGGTGTTTGCCAGTGCGGACTGGGAACACCGGCGCTACGGCGGGCAGGACCCGTTTTTCGCGGTCACCCGTACCGACCGGCAGGCCCAGGTGGCTCTGGGGCTGAACTGGACTCCATCGCCTGGGTGGCGGGTCACGCCGCAATGGTCGTTCACGCGCAACGCATCCACGCTGCCCATCACCGACTATGAGCGCCGGGTGTTCTCCATCACCGTGCGCCGGGAGTTCTGAATGCTGTTACGTCGCTGGTCCTGTGCCGACGCACCTGGGAGTTGTCTATGACGTCAGACCAAAAATACGCGCGGCTGGCGCTGCTGATGGGCATGGTGGCAGCCTGGCCCCTGACCGGGCTGGCCGCTGCGGGGCTGGTGCAGTTCGCGGCTGGAGACGTGCAGCTGCGGCGGGGCGAGACCTTGTCCCGCCTGTCCAAAGGTGCCGAACTCGATGGTGGAGATGTGGTGCTCACCGGCACCGAAGGAAGGGCACAGATACGGTTCTCCGACGGGGGGCTGGTGGCCTTGTACCCAGACTCGCAATTCACCGTCACCCGATATGCCGACGGTGCAGGAGCGGGCGAAGACCACTTTGTGGTGAACCTGCTGCGGGGGGGGATGCGCGCCCTCACGGGGCTCATCGGCAAACGCAATCCTGCCAACTACAAGGTGGTCACACCGACGGCGGTGGTGGGCATCCGGGGTTCCGCTTTCTTGCTGGCCATCGATGCCAACGGCCAGGTGTTCGTCTCAGGGGAGCAGGACGAGATCGAGGTCTGCACCCAGGCGGGTTGTGTGGGTGTGACGGCGGGCGAGGCCGTGCTGGTGGTCTCAGACCAGGACTTGCCTGTCTATACCCATACCCGTGCGTTGTTGCCGGTGCCCCAGGTTCAGACACCCTTGCTGGCGGGCGACCAGCTGGATGTGCAGGGGCGCCGCGCCTTTGTCTACATCGTTCCGGCGCCGGTCCCTGTGCCCGTTCCACCGCCGCCAGAGACCGCGCCGCCCCCAGCGCCTGTGCCGGTGCCCCCACCACCTCCCACGGGTACACCACAGCCGGGTACTCCAGCGCCGCCCGCCCCGACACCGACTACGCCACCGCCACCCACGCGGCCTACGGCACCGCCGGTGACAACGGCACCGCCGCCTGCCACGACGGCGCCACCGCCACCGACGGTGCGGCCGCCCATCGTGTTCATCCCGGTCCTGCCGATCATCCTGCGCCCGCCACCTCCGCCGCCACCGCCTGTCATCAGGTAGCAGAAAGAGGCCTCAACACTCCACCGACACGTGCGTGCGTCGGTGGAGGGTTAACTTTCAGAGCTTGTAAAACGCCCGGATCAGGTCCCAAGCCTCCTGTGGGTCATCGGTGTAGTGAAACAGGTTGAGGTCCTGTGCAGAGATGGTGCCTTCTTCCACCAGCACGTCGAAGTTGATGAGGCGCTTCCAGTAGTCGGTGCCGAACAGCACGATGGGTACAGGTTTGGCCTTTTTGGTCTGGACCAGGGTCAGCACTTCAAACAGCTCGTCCAGCGTGCCAAAGCCGCCAGGAAAGGCCACCAGCGCCTTGGCGCGCATCATGAAATGCATTTTGCGCAGTGCGAAGTAGTGGAACTTGAAGGACAGTGAGGGCGAGATGAAGCGGTTGCCGCTTTGCTCGTGGGGCAGGGCGATGTTCAGGCCCACGTTCAGTGCACCCGCATCGTGGGCGCCCCGGTTGGCGGCCTCCATGATGCCGGGGCCGCCGCCCGTGCAGATGTAGATCCGGTCGGCAGGGCGCTGGCGTTCGCTGTAGTCGGCCACCAGCTTGGCGAACTGGCGGGCCAGGTCGTAATAGCCTGCGTTGCGCACGGCCAGGCGTGCGCGGCGCACGCGTTCGGCGTCGCCACTGGCTTCGGCCTCGCCTAGCTGTGCTGCGGCTTCGTCGGGTGCGACAAAGCGCGCGCTGCCGTACACCACCACAGTGCTTTCAATGCCTTGTTCGGCCTGGCCCAGGTCGGGCTTGAGCATTTCGAGCTGAAAGCGGATGCCCCGGGTTTCGCGGCGGAACATGAATTCGGGGTCGGCGAAGGCCATGCGGTTGGCATCGGCCTGCAGCGGGTTGCCGTTGTGGGCGTGGTTGTGCAGCTCGGCCCAGGCATCGGCCAGGCGGCGTTCGTTGAGTTGGGTGTTGGCTTCCATGAGGGGCTCGCGTATCGGTAGATGAACAGAGAAGAAAGGGGCGGCACCGGCAGCAGCGGGTGAGGGCCCATGCAGTGTGGCGTGAATGAATGAAGAAATGACGTGCTAGTGTAGGAACATCAAGCGCGTGATGCTATGAAATACGAAGCAGTTTGCATGCCAAGCACCGTGAGGCCCAGGGAGCCCAGCAGGTGCAGTGCTGTGGTGCCCAGCGCCATGGCATAGCGCTGCACCATCAGCATCTCGACGACTTCGGCCGAGAAGCTGGAAAACGTGGTGAGAGCGCCCAGGAATCCTGTGACCAGTGCCAGTCGCCACACAGGGTCGAGTTGCGGCATGGCGTGGAACACAGCGACGCACACCCCGATGAGATAGCCACCCACCAGATTGGCGGCCACCGTGCCCCAGGGAATGAGCCCCCCGGGGCTGAGCCACAGACCCAGGCGCCAGCGCGCCAGTGCGCCCACACAGGCGCCGATGCAGATGGCAAGAACGTTCAACATCGGGCCATTGTCGCCGGATTTTTGGAGCGTCGGACTGGCTCCTCTCCATCCCTCAAAACGCCAAGCGGGGCGTCCCCGGTGGGGGCGCCCCGCTTGGCTGTGCCTGCTGGCGGCAGGTGCGTTCAGCGCGCCGACATCTGCTGCGGCAGCCAGGTCACGATGCCGGGGAAGACATAGATCAACGCCACGGCGCCACACATCAGGAAGAACATGGGCATGGCCACCTTGGCGATCCAGGGCAGCTGGCGACCTGTCATGCCCTGCAGCACAAACAGGTTGAAGCCCACGGGCGGCGTGATCTGCGCCATCTCCACCACCAGCACGATGAAGATGCCGAACCAGATGGGGTCGATGCCGGCTGCCTGCACCGTGGGCATGAGCACGCCCATGGTCAGCACCACCATCGAGATGCCGTCGAGAAAGCAGCCCAGGATGATGTAGAAAACCGCCAGCGCCACGATGAGCTGCGCCTGGTTCAAGCCCAGCGACGCGATCCATTCCGCCAGGTGGCGCGGCAAGCCGATGTAGCCCATGGCCAGCGTGAGAAAGGCGGCGCCGGCCAGTATCAGCGCGATCATGCAGTACAGGCGCGTTGCGCCCATCAGCGAGTCCTTGAACGTGCCCCAGGTCATCGAGCCCTGCACGGCCGACAACACCAGTGAGCCCACCACACCCACAGCCGCGGCCTCGGTGGCGGTGGCAAAGCCGGTGTAGATGGAACCCAGTACCGCCGCGATCAGCAGCACCACGGGGATCAGGCTGCGCGACTCCGACAGCTTTTGCATGAAGCTCATGCGCACATCGGCGGCGGGCACTTGTTCGGGGTGGCGCAATGCCCACAGCATGATGTAGCCCGAGAACAGCGCCGCCAGCAGGATGCCCGGCAGCACACCCGCAATGAACAGCTGCGAGATCGACACCTCGGCCGACACGCCGTACACGATCATGATGATGGACGGCGGGATCAATAGGCCCAGCGTGCTGGCACCGGCCAGCGTGCCCACCACCATGTGCTCGGGGTAGCCGCGGCGCGTCAGCTCGGGCAGCGTCATCTTGCCGATGGTTGCGCAGGTGGCGGCGCTGGACCCCGACACGGCGGCAAAGATGGTGCAGCCCACCACGTTGGTATGCAGCAACCGGCCCGGCAGCGCCTGGACCCACGGGGCCAGGCCCTTGAACATGTCTTGCGACAAACGGGTGCGGAACAGGATTTCGCCCATCCAGATGAACAGAGGCAGGGCGGTGAGGGTCCAGCTGGAGGCGCTGCCCCAGATGGTCACGGCCATSGCRTCGCCCGCSGGKCGSGCCGAGAACAGCTGCATGGCGATCCAGGCCACGCCSGAGAGSGTGAGCCCGATCCATACGCCGCTGCCCAGGATCAGGAACAGTGACAGTACGAGCAGGCCGGTTATGGCGAGATCACTCATGGTAGGTTGTGCAGCAGGGGTTATTCATTGCGCAATGCTTCGCCAGAGGAGGCATCCACACGCTTGCCCATCATCTCCAGCACCAGCTCGTCCAGGAACGCGATCGCCAGAATCACGGTGCCCAAGGCCATGGCGATCTGTGGAATCCACAGAGGCGTGGCGTCGCTGCTGGTGGAGATGTCGTGGAACTCGTGTGACTGCCAGGCCAGTTTGCAGCTGTACACCGCGAACAGTACGGCCAGCAGGGTGGCAATGGCCAAAGCCCAGATCTCGAACGCCTTCTTGGCGCCGCCCTTCAGAAAGTTGAGCAGCAGCGTGACGCGGATGTGCTCGCCGCGCTTCAAGGTGTGGGCGAGCGCCAAGAAGCCCGATGCGGCCATCAGATAGCCCGCATAGGCATCCGTGCCCGGCACGTGGAAGTGGAACTGGCGGCTGGCGATGGACAGCAGCACCATCCCCAACAAGCCGACCATGAAAAGCGCCGCCAGGGCGGCGGCGCTGTCGTACAGAAAGTCCAGCAGACGACGCATGTGCGTGGGCGCCTGGGCTTACTTGCGGTAGGCGTCGATGAGCGCCTTGCCTTCGGGGCCGGCCTTGTCCAGCCATTCCTTGAGCATGGTGTCGCCCACCTTGGCCATGTCGGCCTTCAGGGCGGCCGGTGGGGTCACCACGTCCATGCCATTGGCCTTGAGCTTGGCGACGGTGTCGGTGTTGACCTTGGCACTGTTGGCCCAGCCGCGTGCTTCGGCGTCGGCACCGGCCTTCAGCAGCGCGTCCTGGCTAGGCTTGTCCAGCGCGTCAAACGCCTTCTTGTTCACCAGCACCGCGTTCTTGGGCAGCCAGGCCTGGGTGTCGTAGTAGAACTTGAGGTGTTCGTACAGCTTGCTGTCCACACCGGTGGCGCCCGAGGTCATCGTCGATTCGACCACGCCCGTGGCCAGCGCCTGCGAGAACTCTGCGGCCTGCACCGTCACGGGCTGGGCGCCGACCAGCTCGGCAATGCGCGCGGTGGCAGGGCTGTAGGCGCGCCACTTGATGCCCTTGAGGTCGGCGGCAGAGGCCAACGGCTTCTTGGTGTAGATGCCTTGTGGGGGCCAGGCCACGGCGTACAGCAGCATCATTCCCTGCTCAGCCAGCTTCTTTTCCAGAAAGGGCTTTTGGGCGGCGTAGAGCTTCTTGGAGGCGTCGTAGCTATCGGCCAGGAAGGGCAGGCCATCCACGCCAAACAGCTGCCATTCGTTCTGGAAGTTGGCCAGCAGGATCTCGCCCATCTGCGCCTGGCCGCCTTGCACAGCGCGCTTGATTTCAGGGGCCTTGAACAGCGCGGCGTTGGCATGCACCGTGATCTTGAGCTTGCCGCCCGTGGCCTTGTCCACATCGCTGGCCAGCTGCACCATGTTTTCGGTGTGGAAGTTGGTGGCGGGGTAGGCGGCGGCCAGGTCCCACTTGGTCTGGGCGAATGCCGAGGTGGCAGACAGGCCCGCAGCCAGGGTCAGGGCGAGTGCGGTCACGGGGAAGATTCGACGCTTCATGGATATTGCTCCGCAGGGTTGTATGTACAAGATTGGATGTAACAAATCACTGTATCGGAAGCCGATCCGATTGCGATAGGTGTTTTGCCTAAACGCTGACAAATTGCCAACAAATTACCATCGACTTGCCTACAATGCCCATGCATATCCCGTGCCAATGACAGAACCCGCAGGCCTGAACCCGCCATGAAATCTGACGCCAAGCCCAAGGCCAAAACCGACTCCGGTCCCATCGTGTCTTCGGCGCATCTGGTGTCGGCGCAGAGTGCAGAGATGAGCGAGTTCGAGTTCGGCCTCATCGTGGCGGGCAACGCTTTCCACCGCTGGGTGGTGCACTGCCGTGGCGGGCAACGCTTTCCACCGCTGGGTGGTGCACTGC
>NZ_JBGFFF010000159.1:0-10011 GCF_056175785.1 Acidovorax sp. LjRoot204 | reverse complement strand
GCGAGTTCCTGGACGTGATTTCGCCACAGTACATCGGCGACCTGATCAGCTGGGGTGCGATTGGCGCGCGCACCACCGAAAGCCAGGTGCATCGCGAGCTGGCCTCCGGCATCTCGGCCCCCATCGGCTTCAAGAACGGCACGGACGGCAACATCCGCATCGCCACCGACGCCATCCAGTCGGCCAGCCGAGGCCACCACTTCCTGTCGGTGCACAAGAACGGCCAGGTCGCCATCGTGAACACCAAGGGCAACAAGGACTGCCATGTGATTTTGCGCGGCGGCAAGACGCCCAACTACGACGCTGCCAGTGTGGCCGCGGCTTGCAAAGACCTCGAAGCTGCCAAGTTGCCCGCCACATTGATGGTGGACTGCAGCCATGCCAACAGCAGCAAGCAGCACGAAAAGCAGCTGGACGTGGCCCGCGATGTGGCGGCCCAGGTGGCGGGCGGTTCGCGCAGCGTCTTCGGCCTGATGATTGAAAGCCACCTGACGGCAGGCGCCCAGAAGTTCACACCCGGCAAGGACGACCCTTCGGCACTCGAATACGGCAAGAGCATCACCGACGCCTGCCTGGGCTGGGACGCTTCGCTGCAGGCGCTGGCCGAGCTGTCGGACTCCGTCAAGGCGCGTCGCGCCCGCTGATCGTCAGACCTGTCGCAAGATCTAAACTTGGGCCTATCGCTGCACACCGCGTGCAGCTGCTGGCCCGAGTCTCCGCAAAAACGCAGAAAGGCGATCCATCATGCACAGCGAAGTGTCGGTCAAACTGGCCGCGAATCAGGAATACCGTTTTGATCTGGAGGGTGCCGAGCCCATGGCCCACGAGGTGGGTCGGCGCTGGCTCGACGACCAGTTCATCGCGCTGGACTGCGAGCCCTTGCGCGCCAGCGGCAAGGTGCTGCTGGCCGACAAGGTGCTGACCGTGGCACGCGCAGCCGGTGCGGCGCTGATGCAGGACCCAGTGTGGTCCCGCGACTTTGCGCGCGCCTCCAGTGCCGCGCTGGCCAAGCCTATCGTGCGCGTGGACGTGCCGGGCATGGCAGTCACATTTTGACCACCATTTGCTAGAAATCGGCTGCTAGCGCTAGTGGAATATGTGCTGGCAGCTATTATTTTTGTAGTGCTTGCAGCAGTTTGGCGTGGATGCCGCCAAAACCGCCATTGCTCATGCACACCACATGGTCGCCCGGGCGCGCGGCCTGGGTGACCAGGGCCACCAGCGTATCGATGTCCGGGGCCGTCTGGGCGCGCTGTCCGGGGCCTACGCCCAGTGGTGCCAGAGCCTGCGCGGCATCCCAGTCCAGCCCAGCCGTGTGGCAAAAGGCCAGGTCGGCCGGCTCCAGGGCCCAGGGCAATTGGCTTTTCATCGCGCCCAGTTTCATGGTGTTGCTGCGGGGCTCGAACACAGTGAGGATGCGGGCACCCGGGCCCAGGGTGCGGCGCAAGCCGTCCAGGGTGGTACGCAATGCGGTGGGATGGTGGGCAAAGTCGTCGTACACGGCCACGCCGCCCACTGTGCCGCGTAGCTCCATGCGCCGCTTGACGTTCTGAAAACTGCCCAACGCGGCTGCCGCCTGCTCGGGCGCCACGCCCACATGGTGGGCCGCTGCCATGGCTGCCAACGCATTGAGCTGGTTGTGCACGCCGGTCAGCGACCATTCCACACGCGCGACGGTTTGCCCTTGGTGCACCACATCAAAAGCCTGCGGGTCACCCACGGCGTGAAAGTCGCTGACTGCGGCACCAAAGCTCGTCACTTCGCTCCAGCAGCCGGTGTGCAGCACACGTGCCAGGCTTTCTTCCAGCCCATTGACCACCACGCGCCCCGACGGCGGCACGGTGCGCACCAGATGGTGGAATTGGCGTTCGATGGCCGCCAGGTCGTCAAAGATGTCCGCGTGGTCGAACTCCAGATTGTTCAACACAGCCGTACGGGGCCGGTAGTGCACGAATTTGCTGCGTTTGTCGAAAAAGGCGGTGTCGTATTCGTCGGCCTCGATCACGAACAGCGGCGCGGCCCCGAGCGGCGCGGCGGCGGGGGCAGGGCGCTGTGCAGCGCCCAGGCGTGCGGACACGCCAAAGTTCAGCGGCACGCCGCCGATCAGAAAGCCCGGTTGCTGCCCGGAAGACTCCAGAATCCACGCCAGCATCGATGTGGTGGTGGTCTTGCCATGGGTCCCAGCCACGGCAAGCACATGGCGGCCTTGCAACACGTGCTCGGCCAGCCATTGGGGCCCGCTGGTGTAGGGCAGTCCGGCGTCCAGAATGGCTTCCATCAGCGGAAACTTGGGGGAGCCATCGGCCAGCCTGGCGCGGCTCACGACGTTGCCCACCACAAACATGTCGGGCTGGAGCGCGAGCTGGTCGGCGCCGAAGCCTTCGATCAGGTCGATGCCCAACGCGCGGAGCTGGTCGCTCATGGGGGGATAGACCCCGGCGTCGCAGCCGGTCACTTTGTGGCCCGCCTCGCGCGCAAGGGCCGCCAAGCCTCCCATGAACGTGCCGCAGATGCCCAGTATGTGTATATGCATGGGCGCTGATTCTAAAGCCGGGGTTCCGCGCACTGTTCAAAGCAAAAGTGGCAGCTGGCGCCTGTTCCATCTGCCTGAGTTGCTCTCAAAACAATAGTCTTTCGGGGCAGCAGTTGTTGGGGTTGCCAGGGGTGTCTGAGGGGCATCGCCCGTGCTGTCATCGCTTCGCGCCACAATGCAGGGTCCTTAGTTGCCTCTGTCTGCCATGCACACACCTTTGAGCGAAGAAATCGCCCACACCACGGCCCGCCTGGTGGTGGAAGAAGGGTTGGAATGGGGCCCCGCCAAGCGCCGTGCGCTGCGGCAGATGGGTTTGCCGGCCCGTACCCCGCTGCCAGACAACGACTTGGTGGAAGAGGCTGTGCGCGAGTACATCCAGCTCTTCTGTGCTGACACCCAGCCGCGCGAGCTGCGGGCACTGCGCCAGCTGGCCCTGGTGTGGATGGAGCGCATGGCGGCKTTCCGSCCGCATCTGGCGGGTGCGGTGTGGCACGGAACGGCCACACGTCTGTCGGATATTTACCTGCAGTTGTTCTGCGATGACCCCAAATCGGCAGAGATCGCTCTGATCGATCATCATGTGGACTACGAACCCCGCACGGTCACTGGCTTCCACGGTGAATCGGTAGAGGCATTGAGTCTTGGCAGCAAATCGCCCGAACTCAACGAAATGATCGGCGTGCACCTGCTGATTTACGATCTTGACGACCTGCGGGGTGCGCTCCGGCCCGACAGCAAGGGCCGAACCCCGCGTGGTGACATCACGGCAGTGCGCTGCTTGCTTCAAGAAAACACGACCCCATGACCCAGCCTGCTGAATCCCCCGAACCTGTGACTCCTGGCGACGTCGCGCCCAACGCCGCTCGCAGGCGCTTTTTGTATGCCGGGGTGGCAGGTGCCGCCGCTTTGGGGGGCACGGGCCTGGCATGGTGGAAGTTTCAGCCCCACTCCGTGGAGCAAGGGGTCGAGCAGGCGCTGTGGGACCTGGAGTTTGAAACACCTGCCGGGAGTACCTTGGCCATGAAGTCATTGGCAGGCAAGCCGTTGCTGCTCAATTTCTGGGCCACCTGGTGCCCGCCTTGTGTGGAAGAGCTGCCTATGCTCAACGCCTTCTATCGCGAACAATCTGCCAAAGGCTGGCAAGTGCTGGGTTTGGCCATTGACCAGCCGTCAGCGGTACGCAAGTTTCTGACGCGTATCCCGCTGGATTTCCCTGTGGGACTGGCGGGGCTGGGTGGCACGGATCTGGGCCGGACGCTGGGCAACCTGACGGGAGGCCTGCCTTTCACCGTGGTCCTTGGTGGGGAGGGGAAGGTGCTGCATCGTAAAATGGGGCAAGTGACCACCCAGGACTTGCAGCTTTGGGCGGGTATGGGCTGAGGGTTCGCGTCGAAAAGCAGCCGCCTTTCAGGCTTTCCGGGTGCGTCTTTCTCTCTGAGAGATGGCAATTCCCATGCCGAAGTTCATGAAAAATGGGTGTGGAAGACTGCGATAGGGTGAAATTGGAGTAAATTCGCGCCCTATTCAGTTTTATAGCCGTTGGAGCTTCCATGGATCTGCGAAAACTCAAAACCCTCATCGATCTCGTGTCCGAGTCGAACGTGTCCGAACTCGAAATTACCGAGGCCGAGGGCAAAGTCCGCATCGTCAAGAGCGGTGGTGCCGTGGTTCAGCAGTATGTGCCCGCCCCGGTTGCAGCTCCTGCCGCTGCGCCTGCTGCCGCGCCTGTGGCGGAATTGCCCGCGCCCCCTGCGGCCGCCGCACCCACCGGCCACATCGTCAAGTCGCCCATGGTGGGCACCTTCTACCGCTCGTCCAGCCCTGGCGCCAAGGCTTTTGTCGAGGTGGGCAGCCAGGTCAAGGAAGGCGAGACCATCTGCATCATCGAGGCCATGAAGATCCTCAACGAGATCGAAGCCGACAAGTCGGGCACCGTCACCCGCATCCTGGGCGAGAACGGCCAAGCCGTGGAATACGGACAGCCGCTGTTCGTCATCGAATAAGGCGCTCATGTTCAAGAAGATTCTTGTTGCGAATCGCGGAGAGATTGCTCTCCGTATCCAGCGCGCTTGCCATGAGCTGGGCGTGAAGGCCGTCATGGTCTATTCCGAGGCCGACCGCGACGCCAAGTATGTCAAGCTGGCCGAAGAGGCCGTCTGCATCGGCCCAGCGCCTTCGCCGCTGTCCTACCTCAACATGCCCGCCATCATCTCGGCGGCCGAAGTGACCGACGCCGAGGCCATTCACCCCGGCTATGGTTTCCTGTCCGAGAACGCCGACTTTGCCGAGCGCGTGGAAAAGAGTGGCTTTCAGTTCATCGGCCCCACGCCCGAGTCGATCCGCATCATGGGCGACAAGGTGTCCGCCAAGCAGGCCATGATCCGTGCAGGCGTGCCCTGCGTGCCGGGTTCTGAGGGCGAGTTGCCCGACGATCCGGTGCAGATCCGCCGCATCGCCAAGGCAGTGGGCTACCCGGTGATCATCAAGGCCGCAGGCGGCGGCGGTGGCCGTGGCATGCGCGTGGTCCACACCGAGGCCGCACTGGTCAATGCCGTGCAGATGACCAAGGCCGAGGCGGGTGCCGCGTTTGGCAATCCTGCGGTGTACATGGAGAAGTTCCTCCAGAACCCACGCCACATCGAAATCCAGATCCTGGCCGACAAGCACCGCAATGCGGTGTATTTGGGCGAGCGCGACTGCTCCATGCAGCGCCGCCACCAGAAGGTGATCGAAGAGGCGCCAGCTCCAGGCATTCCTCGCAAGCTGATCGAGAAGATCGGCGAGCGTTGCGTCGCTGCCTGCAAGAAGATCGGCTACCGGGGCGCGGGCACGTTTGAGTTCCTGTATGAGAACGGCGAGTTCTACTTCATCGAGATGAACACCCGCGTGCAGGTGGAACACCCCGTGACCGAGTGGATCACGGGCGTGGACATCGTGAAAACGCAGATCATGGTGGCGGCGGGCGAAAAGCTGCCTTTCACCCAGCGCCAGATCGAAATCCGTGGCCATGCCATCGAGTGCCGGGTGAACGCGGAAGACCCGTACAAGTTCATTCCTTCGCCTGGGCGCATTACCACCTGGCATCCACCAGGTGGCCCTGGCGTGCGCGTGGACTCGCATGCCTACACCAACTACTTCGTGCCACCCAACTACGACTCGATGATCGGCAAGATCATCGTGCACGGCGACACGCGCGAGCAGGCGCTGGCCCGCATGCGCACTGCCCTGTCCGAGACGGTGATCGAAGGCATCAACACCAATGTGCCGCTGCACCGCGAGCTGATGGTGGACGCCAAGTTCATGGCGGGCGGCACCAACATCCACTACCTGGAAGAGTGGCTGTCGCAGCACAAACGCTGAGCTGGCACGCAGCAGGTCATTCACATGCTGGCTCCTGGCAACGGGTGCCAGCATTTCACTTTTTCTGAGAGATGCCTATGTTTGAGCTGAGTCTGATGTGCCCCGAGGACCGGATTGAAGCGGTCAGCGATGCGCTGGACGCGCTGGACGCGCTGTCCGTGTCGGTAGAAGACGCCGATGCCCAGACCGACGCTGAACAGGCGCTGTTTGGCGAGCCTGGCATGCCTCCGCCCAAGGATGGCTGGCAACGCAGCCGCGTGGTGGCCTTGTTCCCCTCCGAGGTGGCGGCCCGTGAAGCGCAGCAATTGCTGGTGGTGCAGGACTTTTTTGTGGGCTGCCAGGTGCTGGGTGTCACCCCGGTGCCCGAGCAGGACTGGRTGCGGCTGACGCAGTCGCAATTTGCGCCGGTGGACATCACCCCGGATTTCTGGATCGTGCCTACCTGGCATGAGTTGCCCGCCCAGGCAGTACGGAGCATCCGCCTGGACCCCGGCTTGGCGTTTGGCACSGGCACCCAYCCCACCACGCGCATGTGCCTGCGCTGGATTGCGCGCCATGGCGCAACGCAACCTGAGCAAGGCAACCTGCTGGGGCGGGTGCTGGACTACGGATGTGGCTCCGGCATCCTCGCCATCGGTGCCGCCAAGTTCGGTGCCACGGACATTGATGCGGTGGATATCGACCCGGCTGCCGTGGAGTCCACGGTGCAAAACGCCCAGGCCAATCAGGTCACGCTGAAAGCGGGCCTGCCCGACAAGGCGCAAGGCGAATACCAGACCGTGCTGGCCAATATCCTGGCCACTCCGTTGCGTGTATTGGCCCCACTGCTGTGCAGCTATGTGGCTGTGGGTGGGAATCTGGTTTTGGCAGGCATTCTGGAGCGCCAGGCGGATGAGCTCAAGGAGGCCTACGCGCCCTGGCTGCCGCTGGAAGTGGCGGATGCCGAAGACGGCTGGATCTTGATGACTGCGCGCCGCTGAAGGTGCGCGGGCGCCGTTCTGGCAGCCGTGGCATGGCCTCTACAATCGCTCGCTGATGAGCCAGATCACCCGCTGCCCGTCCTGCGCCACCACCTTCAAGGTTGTGGCGGACCAATTGCGCATCTCTGAAGGATGGGTGCGCTGCGGCCAATGCAAGGAGGTATTCGATGCCTCGGCCCATTTGCTGCCTGTGGCACCGGCTGCGCTGCTGCCCGATGTATCGCTCACGGACCTGCGCGCGCCCACTGCGCCCATAGCGCGCAAGCCGGATGCACTGGGAGCCTGGGGGGGAGGCAAGTCGCCCACCGTTCCCCCGCCTGCCCCACAGGATGTTGTCAAGGTAGACGCTCCCACCATCCGCAGTGCTTCAGATGTCGCCACCGAGGTCGCTGCCACCCTCGCCGGTGACGCGCATCCGTACGGCATGGTCAGTGATGCACCTGCTGCTCCGGTGCTCGATATTCCCAGCCCTGCGGTACCTGCTTTTCTTACTGCCGGGGCTCGCACGGAAGTCTCGTCGGATGTCTTGGGCAAGGAGGTCGCCGCGCCGTTTGCATGGAGAGCCCACAGTGCATCGCGGACTGCGACAGCGGTGGAGGCTGGGGCATCGCCATCCGTCACAGCGCCTGCTGATGCTCCAGAGCCGGTGGTGATACCGGACACGGCGCTCCGCTTGGATGGTCTCTCCCCTGCCGTTCATGTGGCCAGGCAAGAGCATTCCGCCGTCACGATGCCATCCGACGTGGCGCAGGATGTCGCTGATGGACGCGGCAGTTTGTTTGGTGGAGCTGTGCCACCGGTTCCTGCGTCCCCCAGCCTGGCAGGCTATGAACTGCCGTTTGCCGAACTTCGCGATTCCGAGGTAGCGCTGAACGCAACCATGGATGTGGATGCCACAGAGCAGCGCGCGAGTCACTCGGCAGAGCTTGCACAGCCTCCGGTAGCGCCTGTTGCTCTCGCTCCGTCATCCGATACCGGTGCTGGACTTTCAGGCGATGCTCAGAAATCTGAGCCTGCGTCGCCCGTTGCTGTGCCCACCCCGCCTGCGCCCGCGTTGCCTTCTGTGGACTTTGTGTCGAAGGATGTTGCGCCAGAGGCTCCGGCGATGGAGTTGGTGAAGGACGATTCGCATGCCGCCATCCTGCAGGCGCGCCCCAGACCCGCTGTTGACGACGACGACGATGAGGCCGACAACCAGGCGTCAGACCCCGAGGTCAGCTTTGTGGTGGCTGCGCGCCGCAAGGCGTTTTGGCGCAAGCCGGTCGTGCGGATGGTTTTGTGGCTGGGGTTCATCGTCTCCTTGCTGGGGCTGGCTTTGCAGATTGCGGTGCAGGAGCGTGACCGCATTGCAGCCCTGGATGTGCGTACCCGGCCCTGGTTGGTGAAACTGTGCGAGCCCTTGCGCTGCGAACTTGCCCCTGTGCGCCAGATTGCCGATGTGGTCATCGACAGTTCTTCTTTCAACAAAGCCCGGGGTGACAGTTACCAGCTAGCGCTGACGATGAAGAGCACCGCCACCATTCCACTGGCCATGCCTGCGGTGGAGCTGACCCTGACCGATGCGCAGGATCAGGCCGTATTGCGGCGGGTTCTGCTGCCTACCGACATGGCGGCTCCAGCGGAGCTGCCCGCGAAAGGTGAGTGGGGCACCTCGGTGTCGGTGCTCGTGACCACCGGCGGTGCGCGCGTGGCGGGCTACCGGCTGCTTGCGTTCTATCCCTGATTTTTCACCCAACAACTTACCGAGTTTCACTATCTATGGCTGCCCTCATTTGTGGTTCCCTGGCGTTCGACACCATCATGACTTTCGAGGGGCGTTTTGCGGAGCAGATCCTGCCGGATCAGCTCCATATCCTGAATGTGTCCTTCCTTGTCCCGTCGTTGCGCCGCGACTTCGGGGGGTGTGCTGGCAACATTGCTTACAGCCTCAAGCTGCTCGGTGGGGAGCCGTTGCCCATGGCCATGTTGGGCAGTGACGGTGCTGACTATCTGCAGCGACTGCAGTCGCTGGGTATCAGCGCCCGATACGTCGGGCAGGTGCAGGACACCTACACCGCGCAGGCGATGATCATGACGGACCGTGACAACAACCAGATCACGGCTTTCCATCCTGGCGCCATGATGCAGGCCCATGCCAATCGAATTGGTGCAGACAACAGTGTCAGCGTGGGGATCATCGCGCCGGACGGGCGTGACGCGATGTTGGAGCATGCGGCCCAGTTCGTGGCGGCGGGTATCCCGTTTGTGTTCGATCCAGGTCAGGGCTTGCCCATGTTCAATGGGCAGGAGTTGGCGCAGTTCATCGACCAGGCCACCTGGGTCACCGTCAATGACTATGAGGGGAAGATGCTCTGCGACCGCACCGGCTGGTCTTTGGCCGATATCTCCCGCAAGGTGCAGGGACTGGTGGTGACGCTGGGCGCAGAGGGCTGCGAGGTCTGGGTGGATGGTGAAAAAACCCATGTACCCTCTGTGGCGCCTGCAGCGGTGGTGGACCCCACGGGTTGCGGCGATGCCTGGCGCGGCGCGCTGCTGTTTGGTCTGGAAAAGGGCTGGTCCCTCGTGTGTTGTGCGGAGCTGGGCAACCGGGTTGGCGCTCTCAAGATCGCGCAACGTGGCCCACAGAACTACACGCTGGATTTCGATCCGTTGGGTTAATCCTCCGAGCCAGTGTCGTCTGCGTTGCGCTGCCCAGTGCTGTACAACGCAGCTTGCTTGCCAGGTAGCTCTTGGGAGTGCCCAGACCTGCATGCAGACGAAAAAAAACCCGGTGCGTTTGCACCGGGTTGAGCGCGTGGCGCGCCAGGATCAGGGCTTGTTGCCCGTAGGGAAAGGCCAGGCTGCCTGAGGGTTCAGCGTGGTTTGTGCTGCCGGGGCAGCGGCAGCAGGGGCAGGCGCCTTGGGGGCCTTCTTGGCCGGGGCAGCTTTCTTTGCGGGGGCTGCCTTGGCAGGTGCTGCGGCCTTCTTGGCTACTGCGGCCTTCTTGGCGGGAGCGGCTTTCTTTGCCGGTGCTGCTGCCTTCTTGGCGGGWGCAGCCTTCTTCGCAGCTACGGCCTTCTTGGCGGGAGCGGCTTTCTTTGCCGGTGCTGCTGCCTTCTTGGCGGGAGCAGCCTTCTTCGCAGCTACRGCCTTCTTGGC
>NZ_JBGFFF010000158.1:0-10137 GCF_056175785.1 Acidovorax sp. LjRoot204 | reverse complement strand
GTGCTGAGCTGAGCGGGGGGCGGCACAACGCTCCCTCTGCCCTCGCTTGTCATGGCGTGCTGGCAGCGGCTTCCGTCATCTTCTCGTCGGCCGAGAGAGGGCCCTGCGGTGTGGCTCCGTCTGCGTCGGCGCGTGTCACGGCTTGTTGCAACGCTGCAGACAGGCTACTGACACCATGTTGTCAGCAGCCGGGCTGCACCATGCCGGGCCTGACACAGAGAGGAGCTTGACCATGACAACAACCCCCACCATGACCCCGGTTGCCGCGTTTCATGTCACTGGACTGACGGTACGCACCCGCAATCGCGACGAGATGGACCCCGCCACCGCCCGCATTGGAGGTCTGTGGGACCGCTTTTTCAGCCAGAGCTGGGAGCGCAACCTGCCCGGCCGTGGTGAGGATGGCCGCATCTTCGGCGTCTACAGCGACTACGAATCCGACGAACACGGCGCCTTTGATGTCACTGCTGGCGTGGCTGTGCCACCGCCCGTCACCTCGGTGCCAGGGGCTGTGCAGATCGCGGTGCAGGCGGGCGACTATCTGGTGTTCCACGGCCACGGCACAATGCCGCAGATGGTGATCGATGCCTGGGGCGAGGTCTGGCGCTACTTTGCGGCCCACCCGCAAGTGCCACGGCGCTTTGGCACCGATTTCGAGCTGTATGAAGGCCCGGACCGCGTGGCCATCCATATCGGCATCGCCCCCAGTGCGCCCCGCGCATGACCTGAACGAACCAGGAGCCTCCATGAACACATCTTCTGCCGCCCTGACGTTCTACACCCATCCCATGTCCCGAGGCCGTACCGCGCGCTGGATGCTGGAAGAGTGTGGTGTGCCCTACGACACCGTGCTGCTTGAATACGGCACCACCATGAAGGCTCCCGACTACCTGGCCATCAACCCCATGGGCAAGGTGCCTGCACTGCGGCACGGACAGGTGGTGGTCACCGAGGTGGCGGCCATCTGTGCCTACCTGGCCGACCTGTTCCCCGACAAATCGTTGGCGCCCCCTGTGGGCACGCCTGCACGCGCTGCGTATTACCGCTGGCTGTTCTTTTGCGCCGGCCCGCTGGAGAGCGCCGCCACTGCCAAGGCGCTGAACCTGCTGGCACCCGCCGAACGGGCGGCCATGGTGGGCTACGGCAGCTACGCCGATGTGATGAACACCCTGGAGCAAGCCGTGCGCCAGGGCCCGCATCTGTGCGGCGACCACTTCACGGCCTTGGACCTGTATGTGGGCGCGCACCTGATCTGGGGCACGCAGTTCGGCACCATCGAACGCCGCCCCGCGTTCGAGCAGTTTGTGCAGCCGTTCAGGCAGCGCTCCGCGTTTGTGCGCGCCTCCCAGATCGACGACGCGCTGGCGCAGCAGAGCAAAGGCCATGGCTGAGTTCTGCGTCCTGACACTGCCCATCTGGTCGGCTGCAGCTCGCCCCGGGGGGCACGTTCATGCGCCGCGCTGACCGCCTGTTCCAGATCGTCCAGCTCATCCGGGGGCGGCGCCTGTCCACCGCCGCCTTCCTGGCCGAGCGGCTTGAAGTCTCGGCCCGCACCATCTACCGCGACGTGGCGGACCTCCAGCACCAGGGCGTGCCCATTGAGGGCGAAGCCGGTGTGGGCTACCGCCTGGGCGCGGGCTTCGATCTGCCGCCGCTGATGTTCAGCCAGGGTGAAGCCAATGCGCTGGTAGCTGCCGCCCGTCTGGCCCAGACCTGGCTGGATGCCGGGCTGGCCCGAGAGGTGGAAGGCGCCCTGGGCAAGATCCTGTCCGTGCTGCCCCCCGCCGCGCGCGTGGCGGCCGAGGCCCAGGCCCTGTATGCCCCGCCCGTCGGCCTGGACCCGCGCGCCCAGGCCACCCTGCAAGCCCTGCGCGAGGCAGTGCACAGCCGCCACGTGGTGCAGGTGGACTATGCCGACGTCAACGGCCGCCCCAGCCTGCGCCGCCTGCGCCCGCTCGGCTGCTTTTACTGGGGCAAGGTCTGGACGCTGTCGGCCTGGTGCGAGCTGCGCAATGACTTTCGGGGCTTTCGCATCGACCGAATTTCTTCCATCACCGTGCTGGACGAGCAGTTCCGGCAGGAGCCAGGCAAGACCCTGGCGGACTTGCTGCGCAAGGTGGAGGGGGAGATGGAGGGGAGAGCGGTGGAGGGGGGTGATCCTCCAGCGGCGCAGTCGGCAATGGCCTGATGCCGTGCCTCCAATCGTTTTCGATGCCGAGCTCAGCCTTGGCGGAAATGTCGTGGCAACGCGCCYCGCGGTGATCCTGATGGGCGGCCTGCTGCAAATGACATGAACCTTGTTTCAAAAAGAGTTGGACAGGAGTTGTTCATTACCACAGGTGCCTTTGCCGATTTTCTTTCTGTTGCAAGATGTCTTGAAGATTCCTGATTGGTAACCGAAGTTACTTTTTGCGTTAATTTCGCCGTATTAACGGCGCCTTCTGTCAAAAGAAAATACCTGCCTGCAGCTATCATCCGCCGCACTTTGCACTCATCGGTCGGACAGTCTGCAGCACATGAAACGTCGCGTCACCATTCAAACGCCTCTGGGCGACCAGCTCAAATTCAGGCAACTCCAGGGTATCGAAGAGATCAGCCAACTCTTCACCCTGGACGTGGACTTGCTGAGTGAGAGCAAAAGTGTGGATCCCAAGGCGTTGTTAGGCAAAAACGCCACCATCGTTGTAGAAACGGAGGGCGGTGGCACCCGCCATATCGACGGCATCGTCACCCGGTTTGGCATGCAGGGGCAAGACCACCGCATGTACTCCTACCGGGCGCGGCTCAGCCCCTGGCTCTGGCTGGCAACCCGTAAAAGCGATTTCAAGATATTTCAGAACAAAACTGTTCCAGAAATCATTGAAGAAGTTCTGGGTAAATATGGTTATCCCCTCGATAAAAAGCTGACGCGTAGTTATCGTGCCTGGGATTATTGCGTTCAATACAACGAAACTGATTGCCAGTTTGTTTCTCGCCTCATGGAGCATGAGGGTATTTATTATTACCACCAGCATTCAGCAGGACAACACACGCTCACGCTGGCGGACGACATTGTGGCGTCGCACAGCCCTTTGCCAGACGCAGCCTCAATCCCCTTTTATCCCCCTGAAAAAGCTGCCATCGCTGATCGCGAAAGCATCTATGCGTGGGAGTTGGCGGAGGAAATCAAACCGGGTCGGCATTACAACGACGACTACGACTTCAAGAAGCCCAAGGCAGATTTGTCGAACATGCGCAAAGATCCCCCGGGTCACGCGCATGACAGCCACGAGATCTACGAGTGGCCCGGTGGCTATACCGAATATGGAGATGGCGAGGCGTATGTGAAGGTGCGCCTCCAGGAGAACCTGACTCGCCAAAGCGTCGTACAAGGTAAATCCAGCTGCCGCGCGCTCACCCCCGGCTACACCTTCAACCTGGAAAACTACCCGCGCGAAGACCAGAACCAGCAGTACCTCATCACCTCGGTGCAATACCATTTTCAGGAGAACCCTGAGGTCAGCAGCGTAGCCAAGCCCACGCCTAAAACCACCAAGGATGAGGTGGGGTCCATTCAACGGTTTGTGCTGAAGGCGCAACCCACCAGTTTGCCGTTCACCCCACCCCGGGTCACGCCCAAGCCCCGTAGCCAGGGCCCCCAGACGGCTGTGGTGGTGGGCCCGCCTGGTGAGGAAATCTGGACCGACAAATACGGACGTGTGAAGGTGCAGTTCCACTGGGACCGCATTGGCTCCATGGACGAGAACTCCAGCTGTTGGATCCGAGTGTCGCACCCGTGGGCGGGCATGAAGTACGGCGGTATCTTCACGCCGCGCATCGGCCAGGAAGTCATCGTGGACTTCCTCAACGGCGACCCCGACTATCCCATCATCACTGGCCGCGTCTACAACGCAGACCAGATGCCACCGTGGGAGCTGCCCAAGCACAAGACGCAGTCCGGCTTCCAGACGAACTGGAGCAAAGGCGGCGGCGGCAAGCACATGCTGCGGTTTGAGGACCAAAAGGGCATCGAGCACATCGAGCTCTCCACCGACCATGGCAATACGCACCTGCACATGGGTTACCTGATGAACCAGAGCACCGAGGCCAAGCGCAGCTATGGCTTTGAGCTGCGCACCAATGAGTGGGGTGCCATCCGGGCGGACAAGGGGCTGCTGATCACGACGTATACGCAGGATTTCAAGCAGAAGCTGGCGCACGACAACCCGGACGGCTTCGACGGCCTGGGTGAAGGCCTGGCCAACACGGCTTCGCTGATGGAGGAAGCAGGCGAGGCCGTCACGGCCATGAACGGTGCCATCGAGGCCATCAATGGCCTCAAGACATCGCACATGATGGAGCTGAGTTCGGGAATCGCCGCGATGACCGGCGGCAAGGCTGCCATGGCCACCTTGTCGAAAGCGGCAGCTGCCATTGCTGCGCTCGCCGGCGACGGAAGAGGGGGTGGTGCAGGGGCGGAAACGCTCATGCCCACGAATACCGACCCGGCGATGCCACAGTCGCAGGCGCTGCGAGAGCTGTCCAAGGACATCAGCAAGCCGGTGGTTTCCATCGTGAGCCCCGAAGGGCATTCGATGATCAGCCCCAAGCCCATCGTGATCAGTTCGGGGCAGAGCGCCTCCATGCATGCCAAGCAGCACATCACGCTGTCCAGCGGCGCGCAGCTCACCCAACTGGCCAAGAGCGGCATGCTGACCCACGTGTCCGAAGGTGGTCAGCGCAACACCGTGTCCAAGGGCGACATCGCTTCGGAAGCCCAGACGGGCAACATGAACCTCACCGCCCAGCAGAACATCACCCTGGCTTCCAAGCAGGACACCGCCACCGTCGTCGGTGACCAGAACGTGAACATCCAGGCCACGAAGGATTCCGTGCTGGTGAAGGCGGCCAAGCACATCAGGTTGCAGGCGGGCGAGAGCATTACGCTGACCATCGGTGAGGGAGAGGGCGTCGCTTCGCTCAAGCTCACCGACAAAGGCGAAGTCGTCATCAAGGGCAAGAACGGTCTGATCAAACTGAGCGAGTTGCTGGACGTTCACGGGGCGCCCATCCAGCTCAACTGCTGAATCACCCCCCTACGCAGCGTACCTTTTCGCCAGCACGACAGCCATCTCCACCAAAGAACCTTCGCATGCAATTCCACCTCAACGAAGGCAGCTTCACGCTGCCCGACGGCCTTCGGGACAACAGCATGAACATGCTGCTGACGGGCCACAGTGGCCTCGATCTGAGCCTGATCATCACCCGGGACAGGCTTGAGCCTGGCGAATCCTTCGAGGCCTTCGTCGACCGCCAGATCAAGGCGGTGACACTGCAGGTCAGCAAGTTTTCCATCCAGGAAAAACACGCGCAGAAGGCTCCCGACAGGGACGACACCATTGCCGTGGAACTTGCCCAGCAGTTCACGCAGAACGGCCAGGTCATTCACCAGCGGCAACGCACGTGGCTGCTGCCCGACGCCGCCAGCGTGCTGGTGCTCACGGCGGCGTCTGCCGCGCCCATCACCGACGCGCAGAAGAATGCCTGGCTGGCCATCTGCGCAAGCTTCCAGCCGCGCCACTGAACCAGGCAGCGCCGGGTTGCGAGCCCGCGTCCCGGCAGTCGCTCCGACGCGCATCGACGGACCTCGGCACTCGTTGGCGCCGCAGTTCCCCGTAGCGCAACCCGGCAGCCGCCTCACCCCTCGTTCCACGACCCCCTTCGCCCATGAGTCAGTTTCCACCCGCGGCCCGACTGGGCGACCCCATTGCCCACAGCAATGCCAACGCACGCCTGCTGGCCAAGGTGGTTGGCATAGCCGCAGGCGCTGCCGCGCTTGGTGCGCTGTGCGCTGGAACCATCGCGGCCGGGGTGACTGCGGGTGTTGCAGCCGTCGGCACCGTGGTCACGGGCGGGCTGGCGGCGCCGATCCTCGCGGGAGCCGTCGTGCTGACCGGAGCGCTGGCCACCCTCGCTGTCAGCATGGCGGGGGGCGCTATCGGAGAAAAAATTGCCGATTGGCTGGTCCCTGAAACCTGGGATGTGACCGGGGCCATCAAGACCGGCTCACCCGATGTGTTCGTCAACAGCATTCCCGCTGCGCGGGCCACCAACGCGGTACCGCTGGACGAAGTGGTTTGCGGCAAGCACACCATCACGCCCGTCAACCTGATCGCGCAGGGCGCTGCGGTCGGACCCAAGCAGACCGTCATCAATGAAGCCCTGGCTGCCCGCAAGGGCGACAAGGTCGTGTGCGGGGCCACCATTCATGCAGGCTCGCCCAACGTCTTTATTGGCGGGGCTCCTGAGGCGGTGCGTGACTACGACGACGAGGTCAATTCACTGCTGCGGGCGGCACTATTCATTGCGGAGGCCCGAAATCTCCTGAAGAACATCAAATGTCTCTGGAAGCTGGTCAAGGATCCGAAGGCGCTCGTCAAAAACGCGGAATGCATGTTGAAGGCTGCGCAAGCCGCAGGCTCAGCGGCCATGACCGTGCCGGCCATCCTGGGCAACCCTGTGCACATCGCCACGGGCGCCAAGCTCCTGGCCGATGGGAGCGATCTGGATTTCGTGCTGCCAGGCGTGCTGCCCGTGGCGTGGCAGCGCATCTACAACAGCCTGGACGAGCGCAGCGACGGCCCGCTGGGCCGCGGCTGGAGCACACCTTACACGGTGCAGCTGCACCTGGACCACGATCCGCAGGGCCGGCCCGCCGTCACCTACTACGACGCAGATGGGCGCGACATACAGTTCACCCGCCCGGCGCCGGGGCAAGGCCTGTTCAGCGTCGCTGAGGGGATCGGCGTGCTGTGCAGTGAAGGCGGTGACTACGTCGTCGTCACAGCCGAAGGCATGTACCAATGGTTCGGCCAGGCGCCCGCCGGGAGCGTGGGTGATGCTGCGGCGGTGGGCGTATTGCACCTGCAGCGCATCGAGGACCGCAACGGCAATTACCACGCGCTGCGCTACGGTGACCACGGTGTGCTCACCCATGTGGCGGACAGCGCAGGCCGGCTCCTGGAGTTTCTGTATGTTCCAGGCACTGACCGGCTTCAGCAGATTCATCTGCGCGTGGGCGCCGATGGCGAGGCTGCGCAGGCGCTGGTGAACTACTGCTACGACGCCGCAGGCCAACTGGCCGAAGTGAGAGACCGCGCAGGGCAGACGACGCGCAGGTTTACCTATGCAAATGGCCGCATGGCGAGCCACCAGCTGCCCGGTGGCTTGCTGTGCAGCTACGAATGGCAGGAGTTTGCCCAAGGCATCGGCAATCGCCCTGGCCCCCATGCGCGCGTGGTGCGGCACTGGACGGACGACGGCGAAGCGTATGCCTTTGAATACGGCCTGCATGGCGACGGCAGCGGCAGCACCCAGGTCACCGACGGCCTGGGCCGCTGTCAGCAGTGGCACTGGAATACCGACCACGAAATCACCCGCCACACGGACGCTCTGGGCCACACCACCACGCAGGTGTGGGGCACCACCAAACAGCTGCTGGGCCATACGGATCCGCTGGGGCGATCCACCACGTACACCTACGACGACGCTGGCAACCTCACCGCAGAAACGGACGCCCTCGGACGCACGCACCGCCAGCGCTGGAGCCCCGGCCCGGCCAGCCTGCTGGTCGCGACGGAAGACCCTGGCGGCGGAACCTGGCGCTACCAGTACGACGACCACGGCAATCTGGTGGCGGAGACCGACCCTCTGGGCCACGTGACCCGCTACGCGAACGACGACCGAGGCCTGCCCGTTCTGGTGACCGATGCCCACGGCGGGCGCAAGCAGCTGCGCTGGGATGCCAGGGGCCTGCTGACCGCCTACACCGATTGCAGCGGCAAGACCACCCGTTACACGTACGACGCGCAGGGCCACCTTCACCAGGAAATCGACGCCCTGGGCCAGTCCACCGTTTTCGAGCGCGACCCGTTGGGCAGGCTGTTGCAGCTGACCCTGCCGGACGGCGCGCAGCACCAGTACCACTACGACGCGGCGGGCCAGTGCGTGATCGCCACCGATGCGCTGGGCCATACCACCAGCTACAGCTACAACCAGCGCGGCCAGCTGACTGGGCGCTCCAAAGCGGTTGGCGCACTCACCAGCAACATCCAGCTGGGGTATGACGCGGCACGGCGCTTGTCGGCGCTGGTCAATGAAAACCGCCAGGCGTACCGGTTCGCTTACGACGCGGTGGACCGCCTGGTGGCCGAGACCCGCATCGACGGCACCCGGCAAGTGCTGCACTACGATGCAGCCCACCAGGTCGTCGGCGTGACCGAACACCCCATGCCCCAGGGCCAGGGCGACGCCGTGCCGGGCCACGCCGAGGTGCAGCCCATCCACACCCAGTTGGTGCGCGATGCTGCGGGCCAGCTGGTTCAGAAGAACGTCTACACACCCGGTGCGGCCGCGCAGGCTGGCGCAGCCGCAACGCAGGCGCCGCCCGAGCTGCAAGCCCGGATCGACTATGCATACAGCCCCACCGGCGACTTGTTGACGGCGCAACACAGCACGCCGCTGGGCGAAGTTGTTGCACAGCACACCTGGCAATACGACGCTTTGGGCCAGGTACTGCAGGAAACCGCAGGGCACGCCCTGCAAGGTCAGCAGCGCAGCAGCGCGCTGCACCACCAATACGACGCATTGGGCAACCGCATCGGCACCAGGCTGCCGGACGGACGCGCGCTGAACCACCTGTACTACGGCAGCGGCCACCTGCACCAGATCAATTTGGACGGTGCCGTCCTGGCCGACATCGAGCGCGACGACCTGCACCGCGAGGTGCTGCGCACGCAAGGCCGCCTGGCCAGCCGTTTTGCCTACGACCCGGTTGGTCGCAAAGCGGCGGCCTGGGTGCGGCCAGCCATGCTGCGGGTAGGGCGCGGCATCGGCACCGACCCAGGTGTCGATGGCCCGTGGAGCCCCTACAGCGCAGACTGGAGCCAGCGCTTGCAGCAGCGGCACAACGCCGAAGACGTGCTGCTCAAACGCTACAGCTACGACGGGAACGGAGAACTCACCAGCGTGGAGCACAGCCAGCAGGGGCATACCCTGCACCGCTACGACCAGGGCGGGCGCATCACGCAGACGCTGTCGAACCAGCCCGAGCGCAGCGAACACTTCCACTACGACCTGGCGGGTAACCGCATCAGCGCGCTGGAGGAAAGCAGCCTCAGCAACCAGGGACGAGGCTGGGTGCAAAACAACCGCGTCAAGGTGCTGCAGGACAAGCGCTACGAATACGACGGCTTCGGTAGGCTGATCAGAAAACGCATAGGCAGCCACACGGAGCAGCACTACCGCTACGACCACCAGCACAGGCTGACCCAGGTGGCGGTGGTGCGGGCGGGCAAAGACGGTCAGCCGCAAAGCCAAGTCTTCAGCTACCAGTACGACGCACTGGGCAGGCGCATCGCCAAGACTGACAGCTTTGGCACCACGCACTTCACCTGGGACGGAATGCGGCTGCTGCAGGAAAGCCGGGGCGGGCACACGAGCACCTACGTCTACGAGCCGGGCAGCTACGTGCCCCTGGCGCGCATCGACGGAAGTGGCGGCATAGAGCCACACGCTGCGGCTGCGCATGCGCTGGGCGGAGGATCAGACAGTGCACAAGGCAAGCCAGCCAGCGTGCCCACGACCAACCCGGGCTGGAGCGACCGGTTCAACGTGGGGGCGGCGGCGAACGACGGGCCCACCGATGGCTTGGCCAGAGCGGACGCAAAGACCACAGCCGCAGCCGCAGCCGCAGCCGCAACTCCAGCGGCGCAGGCAGCGCAGGTGTATTACTTCCACACCCAGCCCAACGGCCTGCCGGAAGAGCTGAGCGACAACAGCGGCCACCTGGTGTGGACAGCGCAGTACAGCACATGGGGCAGTACGGTCCGGGAGGAATGGCAAAGCTACGACGAAGCGGGAAGACCTGTTCAGCGACTGCAACAGCAGTCAGCGAACCAGACAGTGCAGCTTCAGCAGAACCTGCGGATGCAGGGGCAGTACCTGGACAGGGAAACGGGGCTGCACTACAACACGTTCCGGTACTACGACGCGGACTTGGGGGCGTTTACGACGCCGGATCCGATTGGGCTGTCGGGCGGATTGAACCTGCACCAGTATGCGCCTAACCCGATTAGCTGGATTGATCCTTGGGGGTGG
>NZ_JBGFFF010000157.1:0-10243 GCF_056175785.1 Acidovorax sp. LjRoot204 | reverse complement strand
GAACAGGGCAAGCACCTGCGCCGATCTCCCTGCGCGGCAAGTTGCATCGCAAGCAGGAAGCACTGGGGGTGCGCGCAACCGCAACAGGTGATCCGGGGGCTTCCCATGCGGGGGCCTGAAGGGCTGGTTCGGCGCTATGCCGTGGGGCTGGTGATGGAGACAGTACCTTGCTATCGCAGTGGGCCGGATTCGGAACCAAGTGCCAAGGTGCTGCCGGGGATTCTGGTGAGGCATCGAGCACCACCCCATCGCACGGGGGCAGTGGTCCTACAGCAGGCGTTGGCCTTGCTCACCTGCCAGCGGGTGGCAGTACCTAAGGTGACCAGTGCGGCCGGGGTGTTGCGCCATGCGCAGCGACTCCTGCCGGAGTTCCATGCTCAGCGGGTCTGGGAACAGGAACCATCGGACTTGCTGGCGCTGTGCCACGACACGGTTCACCGGGGTGGCCTGGTCCTGCTTCTCTGGCAGTCGATTGCCAGGGAGGAACGGGGAACTCCTCGCCGGCCTTGCCCTCCTCCTCAATGGAGGTTGGTAGTGGGGGTGGAGGGGCCCTGGAGTCCGGTGGGGGATGGATCAGGCAGTGTGGTGTGCACGAACGCCTCCGGACTCCTCGTCCTGGATACCCGGGTGCATCCTGGATGGGGATTGGGGCACAACCAGTGTTTGGTCCCTGGCGCCTACCCATACCACGAGGCGGCCGTGCGAGCAGCGGAGTTTAGGGCGGTCTGGTCGGCGCGTACGTTGGAGGGCAACCTGGACTGTGGGTTCGTCCTCTCAGCGATCGCACTTTCTCCCGGCAAGGGCCGAGGCGCCCAGTGATCCGGCGGGAGCTCAGACAGTGCATCCGCACTGGCTGGCTCCAATTCCGTGCCGATTAGGCAATCACAAAGGGCGTGCGGTCCTTGCCTGCAATCCACTGGGGCGGCTTGCCCCGGCCAGACCAGGTAGCACCGGTGTCGGGATCCCGGTACTTGGCGGCGACCTTCTTGGGCAGGGGCTTCCAAGGGAAGACCTGCTGGGCCGTGAATCCAAATTCCTGAACGAGTTGCAGGACGGTTTGGAGGGCCTGTTCGGACTCGGCCTTCCTGGCGTTGGCGATTTGTTCGTCGAGGAGTTTCTTCTGGGCAAGGAGTTCGGAGTAGCTGGACATGCGAATACGTTGGGGTGAGTGCTGAGGAGTTGTGTGTTGGCCGAGGGAGGGCCTTTTTGGCACAGGGAGCACTCTACGCCAAGACAGGGGCCCGGACGGTCAATGTGCAGGGGCGGAGACCACCTGAGGATGGGTAGGTGTCTGCGTCCCGCCCTGACGCCAGATTTCCAGGTTGTCGAACACACGATTGCAGCCCGTGCACTGCAGGGTTTCGGTGTAGCGCATTACGCCGGCCTCGTCACGTGCGACCACCCGGTGGTAGCTGGTGGCACCGCAGTAGCCGCAGCGGTTCACGGTGGTGGTTCGGTTCGTCGGGATGGAGGGGTGCAAGTTCTTCACTCAGGGGATCTGTTCTTGGTTTGGTTCTTCGTTTCGTGCGCTTTGGATCGTACCAAGGCAACGAAGTTCGCGCAGATCCGTGGGTACGGCTGGTCACGGGCAGGGATGTTCTCGCACCATGGGGAGCAACACACACGGTAGCGGCTGGGCTGCGGCAAAGATCTCGCAGCCACTTCCTTCATCCCTGCCCGTTCAGCAATGGGTCAACCGATGGTCTTTGGTTGGCGTTCAATTGATGCATTTGCATCACATATCATTAACCGATAGAGAGGAAACTTTATGCAGTCCAAATTTGAAAGGATGCGGCTTGCGCGCAGCCTGTTAGCGGGTTCGTTGGTGGTGTTGGGCCTGGGTGGGTCGCTGGCTGGTTGCCAGCGTAAGGAGACCGAGGCGCCGGAGTTGCCAGTGCAGACGATATCGGGATTTCTGGAGATCGCTGGGGTGCTGGATCGCCGGGGGGAACAGGGAGCGGTGTTCGAGGTCAGCCCAGAGACGGGTGATCTGGTGGCCTATGTGTTCGATCCGAAGAGYGCTCTGGGCCAGCGGCTTTTGTCGCAGTGTGTGCAGAACATGCCATGTCTGGTGGAGGGGGTGCGGGCAAGACCACTGGACAGTCAGGCACAGGCCACGAAGGTCTTGGGCGAGTTGGGGTTCAGTGTGTCACCTTCTGCTTGGCTGGGGATGATTGACGCGGGGGATGCTCGCGTGGAGTCGGCACTCGAGGAGCCTGAGATACAGGTCAAGACCCGGTTTGGGGTTGTGTCTGTGCAGGAGGGAGATTCTTCGGTTGTTTTGAACGGGCAAACCGTTCTACCGCCTCAGGAGGAA
The DNA here is from genome assembly GCF_056175785.1 of Acidovorax sp. LjRoot204. Lineage (NCBI taxonomy): Bacteria > Pseudomonadati > Pseudomonadota > Betaproteobacteria > Burkholderiales > Comamonadaceae > Acidovorax > Acidovorax sp. LjRoot204. The sequence continues at coordinate 7,926 of NZ_JBGFFF010000157.1, read as the reverse complement.
TCCGTGCGCATCGTGCACCATGCGCCGGTGGGTGCAGAGGAAGTGCTGTTGCTGCAAAACGGATCGGGGACTGCCTGTCCTGCCCTGCTCCAGGTGCTGGCGGTGTCGGCCCAGGGGGTGCAGGTGTCTCCGAAGTTCGGGTCCTGCTCGGACCGGGTGTATGCGGTGGTCGAGGAGAAGCCGAATCAGGCTCCCAAGCTGTCTATCCGGATGCTGGGGTTTGCCGGGCCGTTCGAGCCGGAGGAAGAGCAGCGCAAGGCGGCTCAGAAACTGGTGGAGTTTGTCTACCAGCAGGGTTCGCTCACGCTGGACGGTAGCCGGTGCCTTCGCAATGAAGGGGCCTGTACCTTTGCGTTCGGACGCAGGCTCAAGCTTTGGCGGGGGTCTTTCGGGCGGCTTTGCGTGTGGGCTTGATCGCTTGCTCTGGGGGTTTGAGCAGGGTCCAGGGCTCAACGCCCAGGGCCTGCGCCAAGCGCTCGATGTTGGCCAGGGCGATGTTCCAGCGGCAGCGCTCTACGGCAGAGACGTAGGTGCGGTCCAGTTCGCACTCGTGGGCCAGGCGCTCTTGGGACCAGCCTTTTTCTACACGCAGTAGCCGAATCCAGTACGCGAGGACTTCGCGCACGTTGCCCGGGTCGGGCAGATGGGTCGGGGGCGTGGGTTTGGCAGACACCGCAGGAGGATGCGGTTTTGCCTTCTTTGCATCTACGGAGTTTGCATCACATTTTGTGCACTCCGTGGGGATTTTGAGTGGTTAGTGCTTCAACTTGGGGAGGAATTGCCATGAAGCGGTTTGCTTGGGGTCGTTGGGTGTTGGTGGGTTATTTCTTGATCGGGCTGCTGTATGCGGTCTACGCGAACAACTGGGGGGATGAGCCCTACCGGAGTTTTGCGTACCACCTGGGTCAGGGGTTGGTATGGCCTGTGATGGTGCTACCAGGACTGGGCAAGTTCATTGGGGGCTTGCTGATCGCGGCCATGGTGGCGTTTGTGATGGCCAGTTGAGAACCAGGAAGGAGCGAGTGCCATGGCTTTTCTGGCTCAGCTGATTCTGGGTGGGTTGATGGTCTATCTGTTCTTTGCCTCACTGGGCTTCTGGTTCGGGCTGGGAGTGATCGCGCTCTGGCTGCTGATTGGGATAGCCAACAGTGGCAAGCGGTGAGGTGAATTGAGCAGGTATGCAAGACGACGAGCGCGCCTGGGTGGCTGGGTGCGCGCTCTTTTTTAACAAGGAGGGGTTATGCGATCACGGATGACGAGAACTCAGGTGGTGGGTCAGCGAGCGTGGATCAGTGGTTCCAGGGGGGCGATCACCGCATTCACGTTGGGTGCCGCACTGGCTTTGACCGGGTGCTCTGGCTCCAAGACCGAACGAATGATGGTCAAGGGCTGCACCGATGGGGGTAGCAGCAAGAAGACCTGTCAGTGCGCGGTGGACAAGATGGGCGAGCGCTACGACCTCAAGAACCTGGATGAGTTTGCGGAGAGCCGGGGCGGGATTCCGCTGCAGACCCTGCAGGCAGATTTTGTGAAGACTTTGGTCGAGTGCGTGCAGAAGCACGGGCGCTGATCTGGCGCGGAAAGGAGATAGGCAATGAAGACAGCGAGGAATAACCAGGTTCAAGGTCTTGGGCTGGTAGCACAGTCAGAGAGACCAAAGCGGAGCGTCCGCCCTGCCCTTTTGTGGGCTGGCAGCCTGTTGTCTGCGGCGCTGGTGCAAGGCGCATGGGCGCAGGCACCACAGCCCGAAACTTCGGCCTGTGTGCGGCCGCTGAGCAAAGAGGTCAAGAACCGCACGGTGTTTGTGGGCACACGGGTGTTTGACACGGCTGTGCCGCACGTGGACACCAAGCCCAAGATGATCCTGATGAAGGGGTTTACCTTGAGGGTGGTGGGACGGTTTCAGGATTGGGTGCAGCTAATGGGAGTCAATGACAAGGAGTTCGGTCCTGGCTCGACCCTCGGGTGGGTTCACGAGTCTGAGCTCGTCAAGGTGAACATGGAGTTGTGCAGGCTGGGGTGAAGCCTGGCGAAGGTGGCGTTGGCCACCAACGTTGAAGGGGACTGGGCTGTGGCCTGGTCCCCGTCTTGTTGGCGGTTCTTTTTTGGTTCGCGATCAGGCGGCAATAGCGTCATTGTGCTTCGTCGATGTGAATCAACCCGGATTTGAACTGCCCCCAGAAGTTGGACAAACTTCAAAGGCCATTTCATACACGGGTCGATTAAGCCAACAGGCCAACCAGGATTTCAGTCTAAAAAATCAAGCAAAGGTCTAAATCGGCTCAGCAATCGTAATCACCACCTTGCCCTCAGCCTTCCCCGAGCCAACCAGACTGTGTGCGGCCTCAGCGTCGTCAAGGAAGAACTGGCGACTATCGAGACGAGGGTACAACTTACCCTGCTCCACCAAAACCCTAACTTCTGAAAGAATCTTTCCATGCGCCTCTCGTCCCTGACCCGACAGCATGGGACGCAGAGTAAACACCCCCGCGTAACGAGCGGAACGGAAAGACAATGGAGCTAGGGAGAAAGTCCCCCATCCCAATGAACTGGTCACCGTGCCAAAAGACCGAACAGCTTGGAATGCTGCATCGAGTGCACCGACGCAGTCGTACACAACATCGAAGCCTTTACCTGCAGTAAAGCGTTCGACGTATTCATCAAGTGGCGTTTGACGATCAATAGGCATGGCACCGATTGAACGAAGGTAGTCAGCAGATTCGGCGCTGTCCACGCCGAACACTTCAGCTCCGCGAGCTTTTGCAAGTTGCACGGCAATGTGACCCACGCCACCAGCTGCACCAATAATCAGAACCCGATCGTTAGCTTTCACATTTGCCACGTCTACGATACCTTCCCAAGCAGTGATTGCTACCAAAGGTAGAGCGGCGGCTTCGCGCATTGAAAGATTCGATGGCATCTTCGACAGCTGACGGGCATCAACGCTTACGAAGTCTGCCATGGAGCCTTGGTAGCCCCCAATCCCGCTTGCCATAGCCCAGACATGGTCACCTCTGGCGAAATCCGTAACTCCGTCGCCAGCTTGAACGACTTCCCCAGCCAGATCCATTCCGAGAATTGCTGGGAATGGGTGCTGTGCGTGGGCAGCTTGTCCAGCACGGATCTTGAGGTCGAGAGGATTGACTCCACTGGCATGAACTCGCACAAGAACCTGACCTGGCCCAGCGACTGGAATAGGAAGTTTGACTTGTTTGAAGTCAGCGTTAGCTGCTTCGACTTGCACTGCGCGCATGGTCTCAACGGTCATCTCAGAGCTCCTGAAAAAAAGTGATGACGTGACTGTAGAGACTTAAAAAAGGCATGGAAATACTTTTTCTCGCAATGCCTCCATGCAAAAATGCATGTCCATGGACTGGGACGATCTACGTATTTTTCTCACGATTGCGCGCGAAGGCACCCTCGGATCAGCCGCGCGAGCGCTCGGGCAAACGCAACCAACTATGGGGCGACGGCTCAAATCGCTTGAAAAGACAATTGGTCACGTCCTCTTCCAAAGGACACAATTTGGATTCGTTCCCACAGATGAGGGGCAAGCGTTACTTGCTCATGTCGAACGAATGGAGGCCGAGACGTTTGCAGCAGTTAGGGAGCTATCTGGGGCCGAAACTCTCTTGTCCGGACTCCTTCGTGTCTCATGCTCTGACTGGTTTGGAAATTTGCTGCTAACGCCTGTCATTGCAGAATTTAATGCACTCCACCCGGGGGTGGTTGTCGAGTTATTGACCGATCCCAGGCTCTATAGCCTTCCACATCGACAAGCCGACTGCGTCATGCGAATGCTGCCCTTCCAAGATCCCGACGTCGTCAGTCGCAAACTCATTCGTACCGAATATGCGGTTTACGGCGCACCAAATACATGGACGGTAGCCCCCGGCGATGGCGAAAATTGCCGATTGGTGCTCATGGACACAGCATTTCAAGACATGCCTGATGTTGCATGGATCACAAAAATGCTTCCACGTGCAAAGATAGTAGCCAGAAGCAATAGTCGCGAGGTGCAAGCACGTCTTTGCGCTCTCGGTGCAGGACTCGCTGTTTTACCGAAGCCACTTGGAGACTCTTTCCCGGGAATTGAAGTGATTGACTTGGGTGAGGCCCCTCCAGTTCGGGAAACCTGGCTGGGCTACCACAAAGATATGCGAAGGCAGCCCAGGCTTAGTCGCTTTGTAGAACTAGTCGTCAAAAGACTCAGTAAGTAGATTCCAAAACAACGGCAGCGAGGCCAGAACACCTTACTGCCTTTGTTTCGTCAGTTGGCTGTCAAGACTGAGGAAAAATTACGTGAGCACACTCAACAACGACCCAATCGACGGTACTGTGATCAATAGCAGCGTGCACCGGAGAAGCTGCCATTTCAGTGACGATACCAGCGGTAGCGCGATGCGCATCTTTTGAGCTTGCCCACAGCAAAGTGTCCACAACATAACCATCGGGACGCATTCCAATGCGGCGCCAAATAAAGCCTGGCTGCTTCTGCAGCCAAGGGTTTATATCCGCATTGGCTTCAATAAAGTCCTTGAGCTTCAGGCCTCCAACAAGCTTGAACGATGTTATCTCCAGAGCTTCAGACAAAGTAGCCCCCCGCAACCTCGATAGACTGAGCGTTTACCCATTCACTCTCAGCCGACACAAGGAAAGAAATGATTCGCGCGGCGTCTATCGGCTCGCCGATTCGACCCAAAGCAGTCTGAGATGCGAGCAGTGCTTCAAACTCAGGCGTCAGACCACCGCCCAGTTCAGTACGAATTGCGCCCGGGGATACTGCATTCGCCCGAATACCCTTTTCACCAAATTCCTTCGCCATATAACGGGTCAAAACCTCTAGTCCGCCCTTCATCGAAGCATAGGGCGCGACTCCGAAAGTGGCAACGCGCGTCGTAGCGCTTGTTACATTCACAATGCTAGATCCCCGCCCCAACAATGGTAAAAGTGCTTGCGTGAGGAAAAATGGTCCCTTCAAGTGGACATTCATCAGGCCGTCAAACTCAGCCTCGCTTACCGTCGCAATCGGATTAAAAAGACCGTACCCAGCATTATTCACTAAACCGCCCAGTGTTGTCTCGCCCCAAACGGTGGAGAGAGTATTCTTAACCTTGTTTGCGAATTCAGTGAGAGTACTACTAACGGTAACGTCCAACTGCAAAGCAACGGCTTTGCCACCTTCCGCAGCAATTTCCCTCACGACAGCTTCAGCGGACGTTGGATTTTTGTTGAAAGTCAGGATTACGCCAAGTCCGCGTCGCGCGCAGTCCAAAGCAGCACTAGATCCAATTCCACGGCTTCCACCGGTGATAACCACTACGCTCATATCTGGCTCCAAGAAAATTCAGAAGCCGTGAGGTTAAGCCGCAGCCAGTCATCCAGGGATGATAAAAGTCCTTATAAATTGCCTAATCCTGCTTTTCTTGTTGACTCGATGTCGCCGCCACGGCAAGATTCGCCTTGTGCAGACACCTCTAGATGAGCTACAGTTTTTAGCAGCTCCGGCGCAAAACAGAAGAACCGCGACAGGTATTCCTCGGGTTGCGATGGTACAGGGCAACGTTCCTGAACATCAACTCTCCGCCGTGTATGAACCTATGGTCAACCTCATTTTGCGAGGAAGCAAGACCATCACTGTAGGAGATCAGACCCTTCGGTATGACCCTGCCACATACTTTGTAATGTCTGTGGATCTACCCGCAGTCGGAACAGTCCACTCAGATAAGACCGGAGCCCCATACCTAGCAGTCAGCCTCACGCTGGACCCTCAGGTAGTTGCACAACTTTTAACAGACTTGCCTGAATCTCCCATTGATAGAGCCGCACATCCCGGCTTCTGTGTTGCCACCGTGACGCCGGAACTCATGGACGCCTGGGTGAGAATGATGCGTTTGACTCTAAGACCAGACGAGATTCCTGCACTGGCCCCCATATATGAAAGAGAAATTCTCTATCGAGTGTTGACGGGCCCTCAAGGCACCCTTCTCAGGGAGATCGCTACCCCAGAGTCAGCTATGTCTAGGATTAGTCGCGCAATAAGGAGAATTCGTCGCGACTTCAACAAGGAACTTCGAGTCTCCACTCTCGCGGAGGAAGCAAAAATGAGTGTTTCCGCATTTCATAGACAGTTCAAGGCTGTAACTGCCCTGAGTCCACTTCAGTTCCAAAAGCGAATGCGTTTGCTGCAAGCAAGAGGCCTTCTGGTATCTGGTGGACTTAACGTAACCGCTGCGGCATTTGCGGTAGGTTACGAGAGTACAACTCAATTCTGTCGCGAATACAGCCGCGAATTTGGCCTGCCTCCTCTAAAGGATGCTGACCGTATTCGCTCATCGATTTTGACTTAGAGAAATAGTTCTGCGCCCGATGTATGGCATTGGCGAACAGTTCTGTGACCTCACGCCGCTACGCATTCCCTCTTATCTAAATGAGCTACTCCCAAACTGTAATAAGGCAGCACGCTTAATCCCCATGGACTTCTAAAACTTATTCTCTCAGCTATAAAGCCTGAGTTAGATCTTCGAACGCTAGATCGCACGAACCACCCACCATGAAGTGCTGACTAGATACCCCCAACTCGACTGTCATATCGCCCATGTTCCGATTTCTGGCTGGACAGTTGATTGAACTATGTAACATTCTCAATGTCTCGACAGGGCAATTAGCCAGTATATCTCAACCCTCAGATGTATTTTTTGCGTTGACGCAGCGAGCAAGCAAAAAGCGCATTGCGCGCCTGGACAGTTGCGCGGTAATCTTAACAGAGCGATTTCGCAACATCAACGGTCTCTAATCAGCGGAATCCATTATTTATCGCAATGAGAAATCCTTGACGTAGCATGGATATGCTGATTTATGCTCTTTTGCCACCGAGAAGTCCAAATTCAAAACTACCATCGGATTCTTATCATCGGTAGTCAGAAGAATTTTTCCAGCAGGATCGATGATAAATCCCATACCCCCAAATTGAGGGGCTCCCAGCGCCCCACTTCCTTGACGATTCGAGGAGGCTACAAAACAGCCACCGACAAATGCAGCCATTTGTGCAGCGAATAACCAATTGTCTGTACGCTGCCCCGTAGCACGCGGAGCAACGATCAAATCAGCGCCTAATCTTCCGAGATGCCGAGAATATTCATTGAACATGAGCTCCGTGCAAAGCTGGAAGCCGATCTTGATTCCGTCAATTTCATGCACAGAAAACCCGTGCAATCCAGTGCAAAACCAACTTTCCTCAAACCAACCTTGCTCCTGAGGAAAAAAATGCTTGTGGTGAAGAGACCGGTAGTGCCCATTGACCAGTGAAAATCCTTCATTAGCCAATCTTCCTGACAGCTTTACTGGTCGACTGGATATAACAACCCCGACATCGAGACTCGCCAAGGCCTCCAACCCCTCTTCGTGCAACGAAACCCATGAGTCCGCAACTTTAGAACTGTAGTCCTCCATTACTGGAGCCCAACATCCGAAAGGCATTTCATTTGTTATTAAAACGTCAGGCTTGCGACGGCCAATGCCCTCTCGAATAGCCTCCCACGCCATGCCATAGGGCAAGAGACCATCGGGCCACTCAACAACCATAATATTTTTCATTATTCAAAGTATTTGTTTATTGCCTTAATATCGCCTTGTCAACCATAATTCGCAACCCATATTCAATATTTAAACCCGYGTAAATAAAATTTGTAAAAATTTTATTGCAGATTTTCGAATTCTGAGTGCAAAAATTATTAGTCACGACTCATTTAATATTCATTAAAGCTGCTCGATGTTGTTTTGAAATTCGCCAACTTCACGCCTTTTTAAACCTCGCGCCAGGGTGACAAGCAGCTCCGATAATCGAGGCTCGAAGTTCAAAGCTACATGGCCCCACTCAGGCACTTCTCGATACAGCTGAGCAAGTGTGGCAGTGGGGTGCGAGAG